>JAESTD010000126.1 GCA_016763755.1 Mucilaginibacter sp. | reverse complement strand
TTTGCGGATATCGTGGATAGTGCTCAGTACATTTTGCACAGCATCAGGTGTGTGGGCATAATCAACAATACCGATGGTTTTGTTAGGTGCGGTTACATACTCAAACCTGCCTTCGGCACCGGTGAGCTTGCTCAGGCTTATCAGCACTTTTGATTTATCCTGTTCTAACAACATCGCGGCAGCATAAACTGCCAGCAGGTTGTAAGCGTTAAAGGTTCCAACCAGTTTAAACCATACTTCCTCATTGTCGATATTCAGCAGTAAACCGCTGAACTGGTTCTCGATGATGCGGGCGCGGTAATCGGCCATACTTTTAAGGCCGTAGCTTTTTTTATGTGCTGATGTATTTTGCAGCATCACATTACCGTTCTTATCGTCAACATTGGTTAATGCGAATGCACTTTTCGGCAGGTTATCAAAGAACGCCTTCTTCGCTTTCAGATAGCTATCAAAGGTTTTATGATAATCTAAATGGTCGTGCGTCAAGTTCGAGAATATCGCACCCGAGAATCTAAGACCCTCAATACGATATTGTGATACCGCGTGCGAGCTTACTTCCATAAAGCAATAATCGCAACCCTGGTCAACCATATCAGATAGCAACTTGTTTAGTGCCACCGGACCGGGCGTGGTATGAGTGGATGGGATAACTTTACCATCTATCTGGTTCTCTACAGTTGAAAGCAACCCGCATTTATAACCCATATCGCGGAATAGCTTGTATAGCAGCGTTGCAATGGTGGTTTTACCGTTGGTGCCGGTTACCCCTACCAGCTTTAAATTGCTTGATGGATTTTCATAAAAATTTGCGGCCATAGTACCCAAGGCCTTTGCAGAATTAGCTACCATCAGAAAATCGACCTCGGCTGCAGTATGGGCAGGAAGTTCTTCGCAAACTATCGCGATAGCACCATCTTTAATTGCCTGATCGATGTAATCATGCCCATCAACAGCTGTCCCTTTTACAGCCACAAACATGCAGCCTGGCACCACCTTGCGCGAATCGAACACAATGGCAGTTATCTCCACATCAGCACTTCCCTGCAGTTCGGTAAAGGCTACTCCTTCTACTATATCGCTCAGGTATCTCATTGCAGTTCAATTAAAATTTTTGATCCTTTAGGTATGATACTTCCGCCGGTTACGGATTGTGTTGCCACCGAGCCGCTGCCTTTTACTGATACCTTGTACCCGGCATTACCCAAGGCATACAATGCATCGCTAAGGCCCATGCCTGTCACGTTTGGCACAGTACCGGTCTTATACTTATTATCCTCAAACCCGATACCGTTACTGGTATCGATACCACTTAAATTCGCTGACGCATAAAGCGGTTTAAGACTCAGCTTTTCGTACACCTTTTTAAGGGCTTTAACGTTGCCCTGCTTGTACTTCGGCAGCGTCGTGTTACCTACATATCTAATCGGCGATTGGTTCAGCTCCATATCACCGGCGTAAACCTTATCTGCAATTTCCCTGAAAGCAGGCCCCGCAACTGAAGCTGCGTAATAGCCATTCTTAGGGTCGTTAATTACCACGATCAATGAATACTTCGGATGATCTGCCGGAAAATAACCACAAAACGAAGCCTGATATTGCTTTTTAGCTTTATAACCTTTATTGGCATCGGCCACCTGTGCCGTACCTGTTTTACCGGCTATTTTGTAAAGCGGATTATATACGTAATCATGTCCGCTACCTTCCGTAACCACTCCCTCCAGCATTCCCTGCATTTTTTTCAGGGTAACGTCAGAACAGATCTTGTCGTTAATTACGCGGGTTTGGAAACGCTCTATGGTATTGCCAAGTCTTCTTATTTCCTTTACAAAAACAGGACTTACCATTTTACCATTATTGGCAACCGCGTTGTAAAAGCTTAACATCTTTAATGGTGTAAGCTGCATTTCATAGCCATAAGCCATTTGCGGTAAGCTCATATTTTTGTTCCAGCTGCGGTTCTTAGGGTTTTTCACTACAGGCTGCGCTTCACCGGGAATCTGCAGATCCATCTTCTCATTAAGATGCCAGTCATAGAGGTGATCTGTAAATTTAGACTGGTTCTCTTTGTAACTGGTATTAACCAGGTAAGCAACCGCCGCGTTTGATGATTTTTCAAAAGCCTTTTTAACACTGACCCTACCTATACTACCATGCGAATCTTTGATAACATGGCCGGGAATTGGATACTCGCCGGTGTTAACCATGGTACTTGTATCAACCTTATGGTCTTCAATCAAAGCCATATAGGATGCCAGTTTGAAAGTAGAGCCGGGATCCTGATTACCGGCAATGGCATAATTAAACTTCTCTTTAAAAGTACCATCGGGCATGCGGGTATAATTGGCAACTGCCCTTACCTCTCCGGTAGCTACTTCCATCAGGATAGCGGCGCCGTGATCAGCATTGGTAACTATCAATTGTTTCTCTAATGCATTTTGCACCAGGTCCTGCATGTTTACATCAATGGTCGAGATGATATCTGCACCATCTTTTGGTGCTACCTCATCCTCATCATTTACCGGAACCCAAACACCGCCGGCTATACGGCTCTCCAGGCGTTTACCGCTTTCGCCATTGATGTAATCCGCGTAAGCGCCCTCAAGACCCACCGGATTCTTAACGTTCTCGTTTTTATAACCGATAGTACGGGCAGCCAACGCACGGAATGGCAGGATGCGTTTATTTTGCTGTACTGCAATTAAACCACCTTTATTTTTCCCCATTTTAAAGATGGGAAACGTGCGTACTTCCTTCAACTCGTTATAGGTAACCTTGCGCCTTAGCAACTGATAACGTGCGCCGTCCTTACGTGCGTCGCGCAGCAGCCTGGAATATTCGCGTGCCGACTTATCGCCAAAAAAAGCTGACAGCTTGCGCGATAATGAGTCTACTTTTTCATCAAATATCTTTTCGTCTGTAAGGGCCAACATGTCCATTCTCAGCTCGTACTCAGGCACCGATGTAGCCAGTAAACTGCCGTCGTTAGAGAAAATATTACCCCGCGCCGCATCAATGTTACGGTATCGGGTTGAGAGATTGCGGGCCATGGCTTTCCACTTATCGCCCTGGGATAATTGCACACGGCCAAGCTGCACCAACACAGCGCCGGCAAACAAAAGAATTAACCCGAACGCCAGGTAAACCCTCAATAATATGTTAGTCCTGATACCCATTACTGTGCATCCTCCTTTACTGTTATTTTTTGCGGCGGCTCGTTACTTTCCTTTAAACCAAGCGTATCGGCACGTTTTGCCACTTCGGTAAGCGTACTTTTAAAAGCCAGATCGGCCTTGGTGCTTTTATACTCCCAGCTTAATTCCTTTACCTCTTTACTCACTTTATCCAGCTCACGTATATTGTTTTCTGATAAATGCCTGTTGGCGATGTAGAACATGCCCAGCATCGCTACATATAATATAAAAGGCAGCGCACGGGTGGCATCATCGGTACTGATAACACCTTTGGTAAGGAAACGCGTAAACAGATTGTCCGGAAGCTCTTTTTTTTGGGGCTTCTCTTCCACAACCAGTTGTTTGGCTTCTTCCTCTTCTTCCTGAATCTCTGTACGTAAACGGTTACTCATCTTTTTACAGCTATCCTTAGTTTTGCACTGCGTGCCCTGTTATTGTCTTTTATCTCTTCTTCAGTTGCGGTGACCGCCCCTCTGCTAACAGCCTCTAAAGGCCTGTTATCATTACCGTAGATATCCTTCTCCAATTCGCCGCTGAACTTGCCTTTGGCGATGAAATTTTTAACCAGTCTGTCTTCCAGCGAGTGGTATGACATCACCACCAACCTGCCGCCTTTAGCCAGCACATCTGCCGATTGCTCTAAGAACTCCTTTAGGGCTTCCAGCTCCTGGTTAACCTCTATCCTCAACGCCTGAAAAACCTGCGCCAGGTATTTGTACTCTTTCCCGCGCGGGATCAGGTTATTTATCGCATTCTTCAGATCGGCTATCGTATTCAGCGGGCCATTTAACCTTGCGGTAACAATAGTTTTAGCCAGCGACTTTGCATTTTTTATTTCGCCGTAGATTCCAAAAATGCGGTGCAGATCAGCCTCGCCGTAATTGTTCACTACTTCCTTCGCGCTCAGGTCTGATGCCTGGTTCATGCGCATATCCAGTTCTGCATCAAAACGAATAGAGAAACCACGCTCGGCTTCATCAAACTGGTGTGATGATACACCCAGATCTGCCAGTATACCATCAACCGGCAAAGCATCGTGCAAACGCACAAAATTTTTCAGGAAACGGAAGTTCTGGTCAACAAACTCAAAACGTTCATCGTCTATCCTGTTCCGTTGCGCATCGGCATCCTGGTCAAAAGCCAGCAACCTACCACCTTCGCCCAGGTGTTTCATGATCTCGCGCGAGTGGCCGCCACCGCCAAATGTTACATCCACATAAGTACCATTGGGCTTAATCTCTAAAGCATCAATACACTCCTGCAGCATAACGGGTACGTGATAGTTACTCATTGCCAGCCTTTCCTTTTTTAACCATCACCTCTTCGGCCAGTTCGGCAAAGTTTTCGGGCTCGTTGCTCAGCATTATCTGATGTGCTTTTTTATCCCAGATCTCTACCTTATTTAACATACAGGTTAAAACCACTTCGCCGGTAATGCCCGCGTATTCCATCAAGCTTTTCGGCAGATTGATCCGGCCTGCCGCATCCGTTACCACCGGAGTAGCTCCACCAGTAAAATATCTTACAAACTGATTAACTTTTCTATCGTATTCGTTAAGTTCGCTCAGCTCATCAAGCTTTTTGTCCCACTCGGTTTTTGTATAGATAACAAGATACTTTTCAAGGCCGCGGTTGATCACAAGACCTTCAGTCTCAGCTTCTGGAAGCTGTTTCTTCAGGCCTGCAGGGATCATCATCCGCCCTTTGGCATCAAGTTTACATTCAAATTCTCCGGTTAAATAGGACATTATAGACTGTCGGCAATTTTTGTAACGTAAAAGTAAAATACTTCTTCCACTTTTTACCACTCTTTACCACTTAAAAGTTTTCAACAATTTTTGGGTGGTCATGTTTTGTCATAAATTCCGAAAAATCAATTTTTTATCAGTCAAAAAACCTCAGGTATAAATAAGCTGTAACGAGCTATTCTTCAGGGGATTTAAAGTGCTATTCCTGCTCAAAAACAGCGCTCAGCAATGATATTTTTATAGGGTGGTAAAAAATGGAATAAAACTGGTGCTATGAGTGCCCGTTCTTAATCATTATACTTGCGGTAATAAACTGTACGCACTACAATTACTACCTGAACGAAATGAAGAAGAAAGGACTATTTCTGGCCCTTGTTGCGCTATGCGCCGTTAAACTAACATCTGCCCAAAGCCTGGATAAAATGCAATGGTTTAATGAGCCCGAAAAATGGGATATTAAGAATCAAACTTTAATCATGTCCGTAACGCCACAGAGTGATTACTGGCGCATATCTCACTACGGTTTTACCGTTGATGACGCTCCTTTTTATTACACTACATACGGTGGCGAGTTTGAGGCCAAAGTAAAACTTACTGGTGCCTACAAAGCCCGCTTTGATCAGATGGGTATTATGATCCGTACCGACCATGAGAACTACATAAAGGCAGGCGTTGAGTTTGTTGATGGCAAATTTAACGTAAGCAGTGTGGTTACCCATCATGTAAGCGACTGGGCGGTTACTACTTTGGATAAAGTGCCACCTTTTATATGGATAAAAATTGTGCGCCGACTGGATGCCGTTGAGGTTTTCTACTCATTGGATGATGTGAATTATATCATGACGCGCAATGCGCCTTTGCAGGACAACAAACCCGTAATGGTTGGCCTGATGACCGCTTCACCGGATGGAAAAGGCTTTGAGGCCAAATTCGAGAATTTTAAGGTAAAACACCTGCCCGATCAGCGCCGTTTGGAATGGCTTAAGAAAAACGCGAACTAAATATCATCTACAGAACTTCCTTTAATGACTAACCAAACTGTTACTAATTTAACCAATACCCGTCCGCACTATGCCGTTCTTGATGGGTTGCGTGGCATTGCTGCCATCTCTGTTGTAGTGTTTCACTTTATGGAGCTGGTACAACCCGAATACAAGAACAGCTTTATTGCCCACGCCTACCTGGCCGTTGATTTCTTTTTCTGCCTTTCGGGATTTGTGATAGCCTATGCTTATGATAACAGGTTATCCAAGATCGGCATCGGCAACTTTTTTAAGATGCGTTTGATACGCCTGCATCCGTTGGTAATTATCGGTGCGGTGATAGGTTTGCTTGGCTTCATGTTCGACCCCTGGAGCAACCTGTACCAGAAATACGAAGGTAATTTGGTGCTTATGTTTATTGCATCAATAGTGATGGTGCCGTACGCATTGGTTAAGGAAAGATACTTTAACCTGTTCCATTTAAACCCGCCTACCTGGTCGTTGTTTTTTGAGTATATCGCCAACATCATTTATGCGCTGGTATTGGTGAGGGTAAATAAAACGATACTTTGGATACTTACCTTAGCAGCGGCTATTGGGCTCTTATGGGCAGCACACGTGGCCGGCAATTTAAGCCTTGGGTGGAGCGGCGACACCATGCCCGGCGGTTTTGCCCGCATGAGCTTTTCGTTTTTAGCAGGCATACTGGTTTATCGCTCGCAATGGATCATTAAATCTAAAGTAAGTTTCGCATTGATAAGCGTGCTGCTTTTTGTGGTATTTGTCGTCCCCTTCAGAGAAAGCTATAATGCCTTATTTGAGCCGCTTACGGTGATATTCTATTTTCCGTTCCTGCTGGCTTTGGGCGCTGGCATAGAGCAATCGGGCACATCGAACAAGGTTTGCGATTTTCTGGGCGAGATCTCTTACCCATTATATATGGTACACTACCCTTTCATCTGGTGGTTTATGAGCTGGGTTGAGGCGAAGAAACCAAGCATGAGCGAAATGACCATCGTAACCGCCTTGGGTACCGTGGTATTAATTGGCTTTGCTTATCTTGTGATGGTTTTGCTTGATATACCTATCAGGAAAAACCTTAAAACAGCTTTAGTTAAGGAGAATAAATAATAACCTAATACCCCAACAATGATCATCGTAATACAATGCGCAGACCGCGTAGGCCTTGTGGCAGCTATATCACGCCTGATGGCAAAAAAAGGCCTCAATATTGTTGGTATGCAGGAGCACGTTGATAACGGCGAGAACCTGTTTTTTATGCGCCTTGAGGTTGACCAAACCGATGGCGCCACAGAAATAGAGTACGACCTGCGTCAGATCTTACCTGATGGTGCCATTGTAAAGGTAAACCCCTTACCCGAGAAAAAAATAGTGGTTTTGGTAACTAAAGAATACCATTGCCTGGCTGATATACTGGTACGCAACTACTTTAAAACGTTAGGCGCCAGCGTACAATGTGTAATTGGCAACCATACTACACTGCAGGATATTTGCAACCGTTTTGATGTACCTTTTTATGAGGTACAAGCCGGAACAGATAAAAGTGCGTTTGAGGAAAAATTAGTGCACATTATTAATCAGCATGAATTTGATTACCTGGTGCTGGCCAAGTTTATGCGCATCCTTTCGCCAGATTTTGTGTGGCGTTTCCCGATGCAGATCATCAATATCCATCACTCCTTTTTACCCGCCTTTGCAGGTGCCAGCCCCTATCGCCAGGCACACGAGCGAGGTGTAAAACTCATTGGTGCTACGGCCCATTACGTTACCGATGAATTGGACGAGGGCCCAATCATTGCCCAGCAAATCATCCCGGCTAACCACACCCTAACGGTGCAAGACATGGTAAAAGCCGGAAAAGAAATAGAAACCTCCGTATTGGCCAAAGCCCTTAAACTGGTTTTCGACGACCGCGTATTTGTCTACAAAAACAAAACGGTGGTGCTGGAATAATTCTGGTTGAAGGCTGAACCATACACTGGCCATACACTGGTCGAAGGTTGAACCTTCGACCTAAAATAATGCAAGGATTCTCCTTGCGTGTTAAGCTGAAAGCTTAACTTATTTGGGGTCTAAGTTACGCTACGCTAAACTTAGACCAGTAGGCAGACCATTAGCCAACCATCTACCAAATACTCTTCAACGGCTGTATCTGCAAATGCTCTATCTCCATCCCATGGTTTACGATGCTTAATCTGGTGTAAGGTTTCTTAGGGAAAAATTGCGAAGTGAGCACGCTCAATCCACCATCGGCAAACAACTCAATTGAGGATGCATCGACAACCAGTTGCAGATCGGTATCCATGGATGTAGTTAGCCTGGGTGCGTAGGCTATCTGTGCAAAAACTTTGTTAAACTTAGTTTGCCCTGCTTTGGTTCGGTCGATATAATAGCGCATAGTTTTGGCATCATAGCCAACGGTCAAGCTCTCGCCTGCGGCATTTGATAGAATTACAGAATAGTTATTAGATGCCTGTGTATTAAATTTCAGCACATATTGCGATGGCGTTTGCTTTATCACGGCGAATACATTATTGTTCTTCGCCAGGTTTGCGGGATCTACTTTAATGTTTTTAGTTACGATGTTATCCAATTCCTCAACCGGAGCCGATTTTAGATAAATATCACCTTCGGTAAGTTCCAAAGACAACTCGCGGGGAATGGTCATGGCATTACGCCATGCTTTGGTAGGTGTTTGGTTAGCGTAAAGCCAGTTGCTCATCCAACCTAAAAATATTTTGCGTTTGCCTGTATTGCCCCAAGTTACACCGGCGTAATCATCAGGACCAAAATCTATCCATTTGGTTTTGGTGCTGATAGGTGTAAACTCCCTGCCATCAAAATGCCCTACAAAATATTGGGTAGCCGAACCCTTGTTGGGCCCACCGGGATTGATGCTTACCAGCAACACCCAGTAGTCTTTACCTTTCAATTTAAGCGGAAAAAGATCGGGGCATTCCCAAACACCGCCATGCGCGCCGAGAGACTGGCCAAATTCACTTTCCTTTTTCCACTCTTTTAGGTTAGCCGATGAGTAAAAAGTTATCCTGTCTTTTGTAGCCAGGCTCATCACCCATTTTTTGCCTTCCTCGTACCAAAAAACCTTTGGGTCGCGAAAATCTTTAATCCCCGGATTTTTTAGAACAGGATTGCCAGAATATTTTGTCCAGGTTTGGCCTTCGTCTAAACTGTAAGCTAAACTTTGGTTCTGAAATTTTGAGCCACCTGCCTTTTCTCCTTTCGGGTCATGATGGGTAAATATGGCTACCATCGGTGTTTTGCCGTTGGTACCGAAACCTGAAGTGTTATCCTTATCAACCACCGCACTGCCCGAAAAAATATAGCCCAGCTTATCGGGATATAAAGCAATCGGTTGTTCTTTCCAATGTATCAGATCTTTACTGGTAGCGTGTCCCCAGTGCATAGGCCCCCAAACGGTTGCCTTGGGATAATGCTGAAAAAACAAATGGTAAGTTCCTTTATAATAAACCATCCCGTTAGGGTCATTCGTCCACCATTTTTTGGGAGAAAAATGCGCCTGCGGGCGATGCGGTTCATGGTATGGGGTTGATCTTTGTGCTTGTGAAATGGTTGCAGCAGCCACAAAAAGGCTACCCAAAAGTACTTGCTTCAAACTCATATTAATACTATTCAGGTTGTTTATAACAGGCTTCAATTTATTAATAAACTGATGATTAACAACGATAGTATAAAAATGTTAGTTGAAGGCTACCTTGTCGGGCCCTGATACTTTGCTTACGTGGCAATTACAGCCGCCCGATATTTTTAAGGTTGCCGAGGCCATCTTTCCTGTTTCTACGCTTTTGGCGCTCACACGCACTTCATCGCCCCCGGCAGAAAATTCGCTTTTTGTGCTGTCATCCGCCAGAGCCACAAAACCGGCTACGGTGTTTGCATACGGGTTTGGTGGGGGTATTTTAACGGCCTTATTTGTACGTATGTTGATCAGCTTTACATCAGTAACAGCTGTCGGTGTTCCGTTTTTATCGGTAAACTGAAAAACTATGGTCGCAAATTCTGTGCTGCACATTTGGGTGCCGCAACCGCCATTGTTGTTTTTGCTGCAGGCGCTTAAGCCAATTATCGTTAGCAATAAGAAAACGGTAGATAATCTTTTCATGTGTTAAGTTGGTTTATATTGTTGGTTAAGATAGTTACGCAGATGTTTGACCTAACGCTACAAAAAAAGCGGCTTTCGCCGCTTTTAATTATTTAGAACTTTTCAGGTTTTGAACTTCCAGTTTCAGCTGCTCTATCTGCACCTGCTGTTCTTGTATGGCGCTTACCAGTAATGGCACCAGTTTTTGCAGATCAACCTCAGGTGTGGTTATGGCGCGCTAGTTGCCTTTGCCGGCCGGATACCAGTTGTTTCTGGCCCCGACAACAGATGGCAGGAACTGCTTCACATCAGCAGCGATAAATCCGTACTGTGTGCCACCGGGCAAGTGTAATTGCTTAAACTGCTGCTGATCATAACTATAACTGATAGGCTTCAATTGCGCTATGTAACTTAACGAATTGGTGATAGGCGCGGTACTTGTTTTAAGCTGTTTATCGCTGATGTTTTGGGATGATGCTTTAAAGCTTAAAGCAGATAAAACCAAAACAAAAGATAATATGAATTGAACATGAGTTTTCATGATATAATAATTAAATGATAAAAAATGATTTACCGCAAAGCGGATAGAATAGGATAGCGTTAAGCTATACGATCAGGCGGCGGAGTAGGCACGGGAGAGATCCAGCCTAAATGGGGCAAAAACGCTTCTGTTGGATATATATAGCTCTGCGATGGCAGAGAAATTAAGGGCAAAGTGCAAAACGGCTCTACGGCCAGCATTTCTTTAACACTTACTTCGCGTTCGCTACGTTCTGTAGCGTCATCATCGGTAAGAGTGTTTTTATCTGTTTGGGTGATGCCCGCCTTTACTATAAGTTTGATCATAGAGATCCCTGTGCTTTCTAATAATGAAAACAAGCATATAAAAACAAATAAATGCTTAAACCAGGTTAAACGCATAGTAGATTTACTATGCAAACATAACAAATTTATGATTTGATAGGTTTACTTAATCACAATTTTTTCCGGGCCGGATAGCTTTTCTACATGACAATTACATCCGCCCGAGATCTTGAAAATGGTTTCACTCTTCTTGTTGTTGTATATAGCGGTTACTTTAACATCGTCACCATCGGTAGAAAGTTCTTTCTTGTTGGCATCGGTAACTATAGTAACGTATGCAGGCGAAAAACCGGGGTCAATAACACCTTTAGGTTCAATATCCTTTTTGGTACGCAGGTTAGTCACCTTAATATCGGTAACGTTAATATTATTGCCGTTTGCATCAACAAACTGTGTCCCTATTGATGCAAATATCTGCGTACACATTTGATTCATAGGACAGCCGCCGTTAACGCTTTTACTGCAAGACGCAGTTAAAAAAATTAGCGAGAAACAAAGTATCACAAGCCTCTTCATTGTTTAAAGTATTTGGTTAAACTCCAGTCTTTCCCCATCGGGTCCGGTGATATTAAAATACTTACAGCCATTTTGCCAAAATTGCAGAAATACCGGTTCGGGCTCGATGATCTCGAACCCTGCTTCATGTACCTCCTTAAAAGCAATATCTATATCGGGCACATTGAAAGCCACATGGTCTATATGGCCATTACCACGAGTCCGGATCTCGTTAAGGTCAGGCTCGGGTAATTGGTAAAGCTCGATTAGCATGTCGCCCCGCTTCATCATTACACACGTACCCGGGTGATTATTATGCATAAAGCCGGCCAGCATAACACGTTCAAAACCAAGGCGCTCGTAAAAGGTCTGCGAGTCGCCGATATTGGTCACCGGGATGCCGATGTGTTGTATGGCAGTAATGTTAACGCTATTCATATAATTGTTTTAAGCGTAAATTTGAGGATTTGTTTGATTGTTAAGACAGATTATGTTATCACAAAAAAGCCCCCCGCTTTTGCGAGAGGCTTCAATAATATTTGCGTTACGATACTATTCGTTAATGGCTTTAACACCCGGAAGCTCTTTACCTTCCATATACTCTAACGAAGCACCGCCGCCGGTTGATACGTAGCTTACATCGCCAACCATATCAAACTTTGCAACAGCAGCTGCAGAGTCGCCACCACCGATCAATGAGAAAGCTCCGTTATCGGTTGCTTTGGCTACCGCATCGGCAATTGCCTTAGTGCCTGCCATAAAGTTATCCATTTCAAACACACCCATAGGGCCGTTCCAAAGGATGGTTTTTGATTCTTCGACAGTTTTACTGAATAATTTGATAGTCTCAGGACCAATATCCAAACCCATCCAATTATCAGGTATCTCGCCGGTTTTAGCTACATCTTTGTTAGCGTCATTAGCAAATTTATCAGCAATAACGTTATCGACCGGCAACAACAGGTTTACGCCTTTTTCTTTCGCTTTTTGTACCAGGCTAAGGGCAAGGTCAAGTTTATCGGCTTCTAATAATGAAGTACCGATATTACCACCATCTGCTTTGGCAAATGTATAAGCCATACCACCACCAATGATCAGGTTATCAACTTTATCTAACAAGCGCTCAATCAGTTGGATCTTGTCTGACACTTTTGAACCGCCCATAATTGCAGTAAATGGTTTAGCAGCGCCGTTCAATATTTTCTCGGCATTGTTCAGCTCGGCAGCCATCAGGTAACCAAATACTTTAGCATCCGGGAAAAACTGAGCGATAACGGCTGTCGAAGCGTGAGCACGGTGAGCAGTCCCAAATGCATCGTTTACGTATATATCGCCAAGCTTCGATAATTTCTCAGCAAAAGCTACATCGCCTTTTTCTTCTTCTTTATAAAAACGAAGGTTCTCTAACAATAAAACTTCGCCTTTTTCAATTTCTTTTGATTTCTGAAGAGCATCTTCGCCAATGCAATCATCAGCAAATTCTACTTGCTGGCCTAACAGATCAGACAGGTGCGGAACCAAATGTTTTAAGCTATATTTTTCGGTAGGGCCATCTTTTGGTCTGCCCAGGTGCGACATCAGTATAACTGCACCACCATCTTTTAATATCTTCTTGATGGTAGGCAGGGCCGCGGTCATGCGGTTATCGTCGGTAATATTGTAATTCTCATCCAGTGGAACGTTAAAATCCACGCGGATAAGGGCACGCTTACCGTTAAAACTTATCTGATCAATTGTCTTCATATTAAATACTCTATGATTGATGTAACGGCGCAAATTGCCTAAATTTATTCTAAACACCAACGCTAAAGTAAAAAAGGTGTTTGTTTTTCATTAAAATTTCACCTTATCTTAACATACATTACGTGGTGAGGGCCGATGCCGGGTATATCAAATTCGGGCGAGATAATTTCAAATCCCACACTCAGGTAAAAGGGTACGGCCTTTTTGCGGGCATTGCACCACATGTAGTTTACCTTTTGTCCTCGCAAATAAGTGATGGCAAAATTTACCAGCATGTTGCCGTAGCCTTTGCCCCGATATTTTTCTAAGGTAGCCATGCCTCTTAACTGGTAGGCTTTGCCTTCAAACTTCTCGTATTCCTGCGGATGAAATGAGGCAATGCAGGCAAGCTCATTGCCTACAAAATAGCCCAGGTGAAACGTGCCTTCTGCATCGTCGTTTACAAAACGGCATTCATCCAAAGTCAGCTTGCCTTCGCGCAGTACCATATTGCGGATAGGCAGCACATCATCCGCACTGATAAACTTAATCATGCCGGGTAAGATTTATTTTTTCAACCAGGTCAGCTAAGCGGCTCGAGTAGCCCATTTCGTTATCGTACCAGCCTACTACTTTAACCAGTCTACCTACAATCGAAGTAAGCTGCGCATCAAAAATGCAGCTGTGCGGGTTATCCAAAATATCTACCGATACTATGGGATCTTCGGTGTATTCGAGGATGTCCTTCATCGGCCCATCGGCTGCAACTTTAAATGCGGCGTTGATCTCCTCTACCGTAGGCAATTTAGCTAAGCTGCATGTAAAATCAGTAAGCGAGCCGTTTAATACCGGCACACGGATACCCGCCCCGCCCAATTCACCCTCTAAATGCGGAAATATATTGGTGATGGCTTTAGCAGCACCCGTTGTTGTAGGGATAATGGATGATGATGCAGCACGTGCACGGCGCAGATCTTTGTGTGGAGCATCGTGCAGGTTTTGGTCGCCGGTCATGGAGTGTACCGTGGTGATATAGCCGTCCCGGATATGCCAGTTATCGTCCAGTATCTTCACCATGGCAGCCACGTTATTAGTGGTGCAGGAAGCGTTTGAAAGTATAGGCGAGTGGATATCAACCTCATCATCATTAACGCCTAAAACTACGGTAGATATATCTTTATCAGCAGATGGTGCAGATATGATAACCTGTTTGGCACCGGCAGTAAGATGTTTTTGAGCGCCATTATGCGAAGTGTATTTCCCGGTTGATTCTATTACCAGGTCAATATCCAGATCTGCCCAGGGCAATAAGGCCGGATCGGCCTGGCGCAGTACTTTTATAAGTTTACCATCAACAACAAGATTGTCGTTATCGGCAACTACAGTTCCTTTAAAACCCCTATGAACAGAATCGTATTTAAACAGATGTGCAAGCGTAGCGGTATCGGTAAGGTCGTTTATAGCCACAACCTCAATTCCCGGCTTGTTTAATATAGTGCGAAGAAAAATACGGCCAATGCGGCCAAATCCATTTATTGCGATCCTCATTCAGTAACAAATTAGGATGCAAATTTACTTAAATTAAAAAAGTGTATCGGGCTTATAAGAACAAGTTACGCAGCGATAACTTTTCTCTCTCCCTGCTGCGCAGTGCAAAGGTTATCATCCAATTGAAAAGCATGCTTATAGACAGGATGATGATCATCAGTGTAAAGTTCCCCAGATCTGAGAAGAAATAAGCAATACAAATAATACCGATGTTCACTGCGGTCAACATAAGCACAGTTTGTAAATGGGTGTAACCCAAATTAAGTATACGGTGGTGTATATGGTTACGATCTGCCGAAAAAGGCGATTTACCGGTTGCTACACGCAGCATAAAAACGCGCAAAGTGTCAAAGATAGGGCCTATCAATATAGCAAATGTTAAGGCCGGTGCAGAAAATACCTGAGGTGTGATGCCAGCTTTAAATTTATTTAGCTCTATAAACTTAACGGCAAGGATAGATGAGATGAGGCCGATAAGCAATGACCCCGCGTCGCCCATGAATATTTTAGCAGGTGTTAAATTATAACGCAAAAAGCCAAATACCGCACCGGTTATAGCCAACGCAACAGCGGCAAGCTCATAGTGGCCCATATAGATAAAAAAGGCTGCAAATGTACCGTTAACTATTATACAGGTAGTGCCGGCAAGGCCATCAATACCATCAATTAAATTGAAGGCATTTATGATCAGGATGATAAACAATACAGATAATATAGCACTGGTTATGTATGGGATATCGTGATATCCTAATATACCGTACATACTGGTAAAACGAATATTGCCGACGGTAACCAAAAGCGTGGCAACAATAAGCTGTATCACGAATTTAGTACTTGGGTTAACGCCTGATAGGTCATCTTTTATACCCATGATGAATAACACTATGCTTGCCGCAAGCAAAAAGCTTACGGGGATAGTTTTATCTACAATGCTAAACAAAAGAAGGGTGATGGTAAAGCTTACAAATATCCCCACTCCACCGAGGCGGGGGATACCGTGGTCATGTTGTTTGCGGAAATGGCCAACATCATCATACAGATGCCTTGTTCGGGCAACGTGCAGGATTGAGGGGATAGCCAGCAACGTTATCAAAACAGAGAACGCTACAATAAGCAAATGATAAATAAAATAGTAAGTACCTAAATACTCATGCATCAGATAAATTAATTGGGGGCAATTATCTTCTCGCAAAGATACTTATTGTGAGCATTTTAAAAAAATTGCTTTACCTTTCTTAATGGCTTGAGCAACAAGGCCATAGGAGGAAAAAACAACTTGTTTTTATACATCGCTTTAAGATCATACATCAATGCCTTAACCCGGTTGCCTATACTACGATTGCTTACTCCACCTACCATCATCTTAACCATCACCACAGGTATATATCGTACTGATGCGCCATTTAGATGTATAAATCTCGCCATCAGCTCATAATCAGCAGCCGAGCCGTATGCCAGACTATAATCACCCAATTTGTCAAATAACTCCCTCTTACAGTAAAATGTGGGGTGCGGGGGCATCCAACCAAAGTTGAATTTCCCCTTTTTATAATCCCCGCTACGCCATTTGCGTAGTGTTTTACCGGTGCCATCGAGGTAATCAAGGTCACCGTACACAATATACGGGTGGTGCTTCTCAAAGGTTTCATAAACAAGGGTTAATATTTTTTCATCAGCAAAAAAATCATCAGCATTAAGCACTCCAATGATCCCTCCTGTAGATAACCTGATGCCTTTATTCATCGCATCATAAATGCCCTTATCCTTTTCTGAAACCAACACAGAGATCTGGTCACGATAATGGGATAGCACTTCGAGCGTGCCATCATTAGATCCGCCGTCGATAATAATATATTCCAAATTGGGGTATCGTTGTGCAATTACAGACTTAATGCAACGCTCAATAGTAGAAACTGCATTGTAGCAAACGGTTATAACGGATATTTTGGGGTATTCCAAGTTTTGTGGCTGCATTATTTATCTGCAAATTATGTATTTTTGAAAATGCTGCCTAATTATTTAGGAACATAAAGCAGCGGTATAAATATGCGCCCCTTATATTTTTTAATTCTTACAGGTTTAGTTTTTATTGCCACTTCTTGTTCTTACAAACAAAATCAGCTGTTATTTCAAAACCGTACAGCAGTAACGGCGGATACCATGCAGCAGGCAGCACCGGTTGCTTATCGCATTCAATCGCAAGATGTTTTGCAAATACGCAATCTTCAAAATCTTAAATATATTGTGGATGAAACACCTATAACATCTACGGGGGCCGGGGCGGCAGTTGGTTCGGCAGGTACGGGCCAAACCTACCAGGTTGAAGATGACGGCACAGTAACCTTACCTGCGTTGGGCCATATACAAGTTGCAGGCTTAACCCGCCCGCAGGCTGCTAAGCTAATTGAAGACCTGTACCGGAAAAACTTACTTAAAGATCCCATAATTGAACTAAAGGTCACAAACCTTAAAGTTACGCTACTGGGCGAAGTAAAAACGCCAGGCAACATTCCGCTTGCAAAAGATAACATCACATTGGTTGAAATTATAGGTCAGGCCGGCGGTTTAACATCTGGCGCAAACGAAAAGAATGTAAAGATCATAAGGGGTAAAGGTAAAGAGCAAAAGGTGTACGCAATTGACCTGAGTGATCTGCGCTCGATATCAGATCCGCGTACCGTAATGCAAAACGGCGATATAGTTTATATCGCGCAAAACAAACGTACCATACGGTCAGAGAACCTGCAAAGCTTTAATACCTGGGTACAACCCGCTTTGCTGATACTTAACACGGCATTGATCATTTTTACCCTTAGCAGGCAATAATGGCAGAAACTGCAAGCGATGATAAGCTAAAGTGGTACCCTGTTTACACAAATCCGCGTGCCGAAAAAAAAGCCTTTGCTACTTTAATGGCCAAAGGCATTGAGGCTTACCTGCCGCTGCAGCGCAAACTAAAAAACTGGAGTGATCGTAAAAAGTGGGTTGAGGAACCGTTGATCCCATCATACTTGTTTGTGCGCATTGCTCCTGCCGGCCAGGCGGATGTGCTGATGACCAAAGGTATTGCAAGGTTTTTATATTTCTCGGGTAAGGTTGCAAATATGCCCGACAGGCAAATAGATGAGCTTAGGTTATTGATGGCAAGTTCGTTTGAGATGGAAGTAACCGAAGAGAACTTGCAGCCCGGCGAAAAAATTACGGTTAAGGCCGGGCCGCTAAAGGGTATAAGCGGCGAAATTGTTGCTTACCGTTCTCAAAAACAATTATTGATACGATTGGAAAACCTGGGGCAATCTATTGTGGTGAATGCCCCGGCAGCTTTAATAAACAGGTTTTAAACCTTATAATTACAATTGATAAGTTACATTTAGCTTTGTGACTTACGAAGCGAAGCTGTGTTTAGCCGGAAAATATGTGCAGGATAGCAGGGCTGGTAAATCCCCAAAGTACCAGAAACGAGCGCGTTAAAGTTAAGGCAATGTGCGATGCTTTGCGGCATGGCGGCCCTGATGACGAGGGCATTTACGCGAGCGAAGATGGTAGCGTAATATTTGGCCATCGCAGGCTTTCTATAATTGACCTTAGCGCTAATGGGCATCAGCCAATGGCTGATAGTGCCGCAAAAGTGGTTATAAGCTTTAATGGCGAAATATACAATTATCGCGAGCTGAAGCATGAGCTTAAGTTACTGGGCTCTGTGTTTACCAACAACACCGATACCGAAGTAATATTACAGGCTTATTTGCAATGGAACACAGCAGCATTTGGCAAACTACGCGGAATGTTTGCTTTTGCCCTGCATGATACTTTAACTGGCGAGGTTTACCTGGTGCGCGATAGCGTAGGTATAAAACCGCTGTATTACAACATTCAGGGTAAACAACTGGCATTTGCATCAGAAGTAAGGGCATTTACAGCCGGCTCCGTAACAACGCAGAATAATGCTAATTGGCCGGTTTATTTTTTAGCCTATGGGCACATACCTGAGCCGCATACTACATTGCAAAATGTTTATAGCCTGCCCAAAAGCCATTATCTGCGTTGGCAAAAAAATGGCAAACATGCTGTTGTTAAATACCAGGTAGATATTAAAACCGCACCTGTTAGCAATAAAGACTTTGCAAAGGAAGGCATTGAATATACACTACGTAAGTCGATAAAACGTCAGTTGATCGCGGATGCTCCTATCGGTGTATTCCTGAGTGGCGGTGTCGACTCGAGCCTGGTTACCTTGCTTGCAGATGCTGAAGTAGATCAGCTAAAAACCGTATCCATATTTTTTAATGAAAAACAGTACGACGAGCGCGCCTACCAACAGGTAATTTTAAACAAAACATCCGGCGAAAATTATACTCACCTTGTACAGCAGCAGGAGTTTGAAAAATATTTTCATAACATATTGCAAGCCATGGATATGCCTACTACTGATGGTATTAACAGTTGGTTTATCAGTAAGTACGCGCGGGAAGCAGGGCTTAAAACAGTCCTCTCTGGCCTTGGTGGCGATGAACTTTTTGGTGGCTACCCGTCCTTTGATCGTATAAAATATCTTGGCTATTTAAAAAAACTTGGTAAATCCTTGTCGCTTTTTGCTATGGCAGGTTCAGAGCGTTATAAAAGGTTAAGCTACCTGGCAATCGATGGCTTAAATGCAGATTACCTGGCGTTACGCGGCTTTTTTTCAATAAACGAGATTGCTGCCCTTACAGATGCCAACACCGGCGAGATAAAGAAGATATTATTTACCGATACGCCAGATAACGGTATGCGTTATGATAAACTAAAGGCTTCACGTTTAGAGGCTGGTTTATATATGCAAAATCAATTACTCCGTGATACAGACATCATGAGCATGCAGCACGGTTTAGAGGTAAGGGTGCCATTTTTAGATGAGGATTTTATTGCTTTGCCGAAAGTATTGAACCCGACATAAGATTTGCCGAAGGACCTAAGCAATTGTTGATAGATAGCTTTAGCAAACAGCTCCCTGCCGAGATATGGCAACGAAAAAAAATGGGGTTCAGCTTTCCGTTACAGCAATGGATGTTAGGAAATAAGGATATTTGTGAAACTGGAAACTACAGAGGTTCATTGGCAAAGCAAAAAATAGCGGAATTTAACGCCGGTAATTTGCACTGGTCAAGGGCTTTTGCGTTATTCCAGGTACAGAAAAATGTCTAAAAAAATCGCCCTTTTTACCTTACAAACCTTCAGCGATACAGGCGGCATCCAAAAAATGACGCGCACGCTATCACATTCGCTCTTTACCATATGTAGCCGCAAAAATTGGGATTTCAAACTTGTCTCTTTATGCGATAAGGATACCGATCTTATGCCGCAATATCTGCCAAAGGCAAACTTTAAGGGTTACAGCCGCAATAAGCTGAATTTTATACTGCAAAGTGTTTTTGCTGCACACAAGCCGGATATTGTTATACTCAGCCATATTAATTTGGCACTTGTTGGTTTGCTCATCAGACTATTACAACCCAAAACTCAAATATGGCTTGTAGCACATGGCATTGAGGTTTGGCGCTCTTTATCATACAATAAACGTAAGTTGTTAAGTTTGTGCGATAAAATATTATGCGTAAGCAACTTTACGCTTACACAAATGGAAGTATGGCACCGCTTACCTATTGTAAAATGTGTTGTGCTTAACAACGTACTTGATCCGTTTATGCACTTACCGGACAACCTTAATAAACCCGATTATCTGCTGCAGCGATACGGCATCAACAAAACTGATAAAGTGATACTGAGCCTTACACGGCTTGCTCATTCTGAACAATACAAAGGTCACGAGAGGGTATTAAAAGCAGTAGCCGAGCTTAAAAGCCATTATGATAATTTAAAGTATATCTTAGCGGGTAAATACGATGTTTTAGAAGGTGAGCGTATTAAGAAGCTTATTGCAGAGTACGGAATTGAAGAGCAAGTGATATTAACGGGCTTTATAAGTGAGAGCGAGATACCCGATCATTTTTTAACGGCCGACATATTTGCGTTGCCAAGTAAGAAAGAGGGGTTTGGGATTGTTTTTATTGAAGCACTGGCCTGCGGGCTGCCGGTTATTTGCGGCAACGCTGACGGCAGCATCGATGCTATACGTAATGGCGAATTAGGAACGGCAATTGATCCGGATGATGACCATGAACTTGAAAACTGCATAGCCGCTAACTTTGCCGAGCCTTTAACCATAAGTAAACGAAGGCATTTGCAACAACAATGCCTTGCACATTTCAGCGAGCGTAATTATATTAAGACTTTACAAAAAATGTTAATGGATGACTGAGGCAGAACACGAAAACTGGGATATTGTAATAAAGCCGCACAACAATTTATTAGATCTTAGATTAAAAGATGTTTGGCAATATCGCGACCTGTTGGCGTTACTGGTTCGACGCGATTTCGTAGCCTTTTACAAGCAGACCATACTCGGCCCTATCTGGTTCTTTATCCAGCCGGTTATCACAATCCTGTTTTACACCTTTGTTTTTGGTAATTTGGCAGGTATCCCTACTGACGGTGTACCAAAACCGTTATTTTATTTAGCCGGCACCATACTCTGGAATTATTTTGCAGATTGCCTGACAAAAACATCCACCGTGTTTAAAGATAACTCCGCGCTAATGAGTAAAGTTTACTTCCCGCGGCTGATAATGCCCTTGAGCGTAGTGGCATCAAACCTTATCCGCTTTGCCGTACAGCTTGTGTTATTTATCGCTCTTGCATGTTTTTATTTTGTAAAAGGGAGTCAGATAGCCATAAATGCCTATGTATTACTTTTCCCTTTTTTGGTGTTGTTGTTAGCCGCTCAAGGATTAGGTTTGGGCATGATCATCTCTGCAGTTACCACCAAATATCGCGATCTAGCCTTCGTTGTTACGTTTGGTGTGCCATTGTTAATGTACGCTACAACGGTTATTTACCCCCTCTCCGAAGCTGAGACCAAGTTTCCGGCTTATAGCTGGATCATCAAATACAACCCTATTACTACTATTATAGAAACCTTCAGGTACGGTTTTTTAGGAAAGGGAAGCTTTGATTTTGCCCAACTTGGTTACTGTACTCTTGCCACTGTTATTATTATGTTGCTTGGCATCGTCATTTACAATAAGGTAGAAAAAACATTTGTTGATACCGTTTAACACCTGGCTGTTTGAAAATACTGCACATTAATGCCTCGTACAAACCGGCCTACGTTTATGGTGGGCCAACCATGTCGGTAAGTGCGCTTTGCGAGCAATTGGTTGGTGCAGGTATAATTGTAGAGGTGTTTACCACCACGGCAAACGGAAACCATGAATTAGATGTAAAGTCTGATATCCCGGTGGATGTAGATGGTGTAACAGTTACGTACTTTAAACGCATCACTAAAGACCACACCCATTTTTCGCCATTATTATTAAAAACTTTACGGGCAAGGATAAAAGAATTTGATCTTATACATATCCATGCATGGTGGAACCTGGTATCGGTACTGGCGGCTTTAACCGCGGTTAAAAAGCGTGTGCCGGTTGTACTATCGCCGCGGGGAACGTTAAGTGCTTACTCTTTCGTAAACCGCAATAACCTTAAGAAAAAATTGATCCACCTTGCCTTAGGCAAAAAGCTTTTACATAAATGCCATGTTCATGCCACTGCAGAGCCCGAAGCGCGCGCAGTTGCAGAAATGATCAAACCTTTAAGCGTTAATGTTATTCCAAATTTTGTAAAGCTACCCGATACTCTGCCTGTTGATACCAAAGACGATTTGATCGGCCCGATAAAACTGCTCTTCCTATCACGCATTGAAGAAAAAAAGGACTGGATATTTTATTAGAAGCATTGCCTCTGCTTAAGTTCCCATTTACCCTAACCATAGCCGGCACAGGCGAACCGGAATATATCAAAGCTTTAAAAGCCATGATAACCGACGATAATATCGCTGCAAAAATAAACTGGTTTGGTTTTGTTGATGAAGAAAAATTTGATCTCATAAGCCATCATCATCTTCTGATTTTACCATCGCACGATGAAAATTTCGGGAATGTGGTGATTGAGAGCCTTAGTGTAGGCACGCCCGTACTCATCAGCAATAAAGTTGGCTTGGCAGGTTACGTTACCGGCAAAAAACTTGGTTGGGTATGTAAAGCAGAAAAAAACGACCTTAGCGATACGCTTAATCAAATTGAACCTGGTTTTAATGGAGAACTTGAGCGTATAAGAGAAACTGCCCCGCAGCTTATCCGCCAGGATTTTAATACTGATATCCTAATACAACAATATATCGCCTTTTATAAAACCCTAACCGAATGAGCGAATACCACGATTACGGCTTTACAAGTGATGATATGACCCATAACCTGGGTTATATGCTACAACCTATTGTAGCCATGCTTAATAAAGACCAAAACATGGCCATACTTGATGTAGGCTGCGGTAATGGCTACCTGGCAAATTATCTCATCTCGTTAGGTTTTAACGTTTATGGCACCGATGCATCTGAAGCCGGTATAGAGATAGCCCGCAAAACCAACCTCGATCGTTTTTTTGTGCAGGATCTTTCTACAGATAAGTTGCCGGCTGAGCTACAGCACATCAAGTTTGATACCATTATTTCTACCGAAGTAATTGAGCACTTATATGATCCCGAGGCTTTTTTGGGGTTTTGCAAACAGGCTTTAGTTAATGGCGGCGAATTTATTATCACTACGCCTTATCACGGTTATTTTAAAAACCTCTTGTTAAGCATCTTTAACAAATGGGACACTCACATCAATCCACTATGGTTAGGTGGGCATATCAAAATGTGGTCGAGGACTACATTGACCAAAGCGCTTCAAAATGCGGGTTTTAAAGTAGATAGTTTTATTGGTTGCGGGCGTATCCCTTATCTTTGGAAATCGATGCTCATTAAAGCAACCTTACATTGAACTCCGAGTTTAGCTTCATCATACTCACCTTTAACGAGGAAATGCATCTGCCACGGCTGCTCCATTCGATTGCCGGGCTAAATGCGGAGACATTTGTAGTTGATAGCGGCAGTACTGACAGTACGCTTGATATTGCTGCTGAACATAGCGCAACAGTTGTATATAATCAGTTTATTAACCACCCCAAGCAATGGGATTTTGCTTTAAAAAATCTGCCCGTAAAAACACCCTGGGTAATATGCCTTGATGCCGATCAAATAGTAACTCCCGAACTTTATAAATTACTTGAGAATTTCAGAGATACGGATCATCAATACATCGATGGCTTTTATTTTAACCGTAAAAATTATTTTAAAGGCAAGTGGCTAAGGTTTGGTGGATATTATCCTTTCTACCTGCTTAAGATGGTAAGGTACGGCGTAGGTTACTCTGACACAAACGAGAACATGGACCATCGCCTTGTTGTACCCGGCAGAACGGAAATATGGAAAAACGGCCATCTGATTGAAGAAAATCTTAAAGAGAACAGCGTCCGTTTCTGGATTGATAAGCACAACAAATACAGCGACCTGGTAGCTATTGAAGAAGTTGAGCGTATGCAAAATATCCGTTCACAAACTATACAGCCCCGGTTTTGGGGCTCGCCTGATGAGCGTACCGCGTGGTTTAAATACCGCTGGTGGAAAATGCCGCGTTATGTACGCCCTATGCTTTACTTTATTTACCGGGTAATTTTTAAATTAGGCATTTTAGATGGCCGTAGGGGTATGATCTTTCATTTTTTGCAGGCTTACTGGTTTAGGCTGATAGTTGATATAAAAATTGATGAGCTGCTTAAGAAGCAAAAAGATGAGTAGATTCTATTGTCGTTCGTTTTAAATTTAAAAAGTTAAACATCTGCTTATATGCAGCAAACCGATCTATCTACATATAATAACCATCCCTACCACCCCGGCGCAAATGCGTTAAAACGGTTGTTATGGTATTATGTTAACGCTGTATTCATCAATAGTGCCTGGCTGCCGTTAAGCGGTTTCAGGATATTTTTGTTGAGGCTGTTTGGTGCCCGCATAGGCACGGGTGTTGTGTTAAAGCCCCGCGTAAATATTAAATACCCTTGGCACCTGCAAATTGGCAATAACAGTTGGATAGGCGAAGGCGTTTGGATTGATAACCTTACCACGGTTAACATCGGTAACAATGTTTGTTTATCGCAGGGCGCCGTTTTACAAACGGGCAGCCACAATTATAAAAGCAAGTCTTTTGACCTCATTATCGGTCCTGTAACGCTTGAGGATGGGGCTTGGATAGGCAATGGGGCAATTGTAAATAAAGGCGTTGTGGCAGGAAGCCATTCTCTCCTTAGCAGCGGCTCTGTAACTACCAAAAATCTCGATGCATATTCTATCTATCAGGGCAATCCGGCCGTAAAGGTGCGAAGCCGCGAAATAACTTAAATATGTCTGCCAGTTCTAATTCATCTCATAAAACCATTCTATACATCGTATTTGCACTTGTAACCCTAATGGGCGTGCTGCTGCTCATCACACCTGCTGGTGTTTACCCCGATGCTGCATGGGGTTTCCAGGTATGGCGCGGCATGCTACAAGGCAAAGGCTTTAATATCTTAACCCTGCCCGGTCAATGGGATATTGCCTCAAACGGCGAAGAATTTAAATCTTGGTGGTCGCCGGGGCAGTATTTGGTGCCCGGGATGTTTCAGAAACTATTCGGGTTAGATCTTGGGCATTCTTCGTCTGTAACCGTTATCCTCTGCCAGTTTTTAGGATTGGTAGGATTATATACTTTTTTTAAAAAAGCAGGCTTCAGCAAAACCATCAGTGCGCTGGCTATTCTGGTCATTGCTTTGCAGCAGTCTTTTCTTACACCATACATATTCTATAATGGTGGTGAGGTGTTGCTTTTCGGCTTTATAGGCTGGTTTTTATGGGGCTGTTTGCACTTTAATAAACCCAATATTGCGTTAGCCGTATTTGTTCTCCTGGCAGGATGGATAGGGTTCTTTGCCGAATCATCATTCCTTTGGATGTATGCCGCCGGCTTGATATATATGTGGATACAACTATCTCGTCATACCACGCATATCAAGCATTGGCTTATTAATGGATTTTGGGTAGGCATACCGTCAATTATATCGGTAGCTATAATTTATATCACCTATTTATCAAAGGGTTTAAATCCTTCGTCGGCATCTGCAGGGTTAGATACTACCCTAAAAGTGTTTGCTTTTCCACTGGCCTCTCCTCTGCTGGCTGGCCTCTCGTTTGATGACCTTGCTAATGGATTGATCTTCCATAATGATGATGTGATTTTTAGTCCGGTAGTATCTATCATTATCGTAACATTGATTGCTGTTTTGAGCATAATACTTATCTGCATCATTTGCAAGCGCGTGCCCGATAACCGTTACAGCATTATATTGGTAGTGTTTTACATCGTATCGGTATTCTTCTTCGGTTCGGCATTTTTGCGCAGGCTTGATATTTCATTTGAGGCAAGACATTTCCGCACCATCGGGCTGCTTATCATTCCCGGGACAATTTATGTATTTAGCAGGGCTGCTAAGGCCTGGCGTTATGCTTTTGGATTGGTCGTAGGGGTTATTGCCCTGTTTTCGCTAAAGTTTTACGTACTCTCGTACATCGGCTTAAAAAATGAAACTGTTTATGGCAGCAGTGGTATTGCGCAGCAGTTTATTGATAAAGAAAGCATGGATTATATTCACATGCTTGATAACCGTAGTAAAAACGCGGTGTTTGTCTTCTTTAGTCCCGATCTGGGATTGGATATCAATCATAACCGGTCCATAACGCTCGAGCCGCTGAATGGCGATATCAGCATTAATACCGATGATTACTTGTATAAAGGCCACGCAGGCCCAATTTATATCCTGATGCCACACGATTATATTGGCATCCGCGCTAATGTGATACTGAAATCTTTCCCGGGATATAAAGGATTCTCGCTTAAGGAACTAAGCGACGATTACGTACTTTATTTTGCTACCGAAGCGAGGTAATTAGCGGGTAATTTCCTTCCAGAGCATGTCTTTTAACTCGGTGATGCCTTTCTGCGCTACTGAGGATATGAATACGTGCGGCACATCTTTCGGCACTTCCTTCTCCATTTCATCCTGCAACTCCTTATCCAGCATATCCGCTTTTGTAATGGCCAGTACGCGTGGTTTGTGCATCAGCTCGGGGTTATACTCGTTGAGTTCGTTCAGTAGAATTTCGTATTCCTCTTTAATGGTTCGATTGGTATCGGCGGGTACCATAAACAGCAGCGTAGAGTTACGCTCTATATGGCGAAGGAAACGGATCCCCAATCCCCTGCCCTGCGAGGCTCCTTCGATGATGCCCGGAATATCGGCCATTACAAACGAGCGGTTATCGCGGTAGCTAACAATACCCAGGTTAGGTACAAGCGTAGTAAAAGCATAATCGGCAATCTCCGGTTTGGCTGCCGATACGACAGATAACAGAGTTGATTTACCGGCATTTGGGAAACCTACCAAACCTACATCGGCCAATAGTTTCAGTTCCAGAATGTTCCAGTCTTCTTTACCATCTTCGCCGGGCTGGGCAAAGCGCGGGGTTTGCTGTGTTGGTGTTTTAAAATGCCAGTTCCCCAAACCACCACGGCCGCCGGGGGTGATTATTTTGGTCTCACCATCGGTGTTTATCTCAAACAGGATCTCGCCTGTTTCGGCATCACGGGCAATGGTGCCCAGTGGTACTTCCAGTATCTCGTCGCGGCCGGTTTTGCCCGAGCGCTGTGAGCTACCGCCCGATTCACCGTCGCCGGCTATAACGTGCTTGCGGAATTTAAGGTGAAGCAGTGTCCATAACTGGGCGTTACCTTTTACAATAACGTGCCCGCCACGGCCACCATCGCCGCCATCAGGGCCGCCTTTTGCTGTAAAAACATCACGGTGCAAGTGTGCAGAACCCGGCCCGCCATGGCCAGACCGGCAGCATATTTTTACGTAATCGACAAAGTTGGATCCCTGAGACATGGTATTTTATTTTGAAACGGAAAGTCCGAAAGACAATAAACCAAGTGGCTTTACTGACTTCCGGACTTTCCTGATTTTGTACGTGTATCGTTTATTTCTTAAGCCAAGAAGCAATAACGTCACAAATGCTTTTAAAAATATCTTCAACTGCACCTATACCATTAATGCTGGTAAACTTATTTTGGTTTTGATAAAAACCTGCAACCGGTGCAGTTTTATCATTGTATTCTTTAATGCGTTTGCGGATAACTTCCGGGTTGGCATCATCAGGCCTGCCTGATGTTTCGCCACGTTTTAATAAACGCTGCTCTAACTCGGTATCATTAACCTCTAAAGCGATCATGCCTGAAATGGCTGATTCTTTTGAAGCTAATAATTCATCTAAAGCTTCGGCTTGTGCAACAGTACGCGGGAAACCATCGAAAATAAAACCTTGCGCTTCTTTATTGGCATCAAGCTTATTGCTTATCATGCCTATAACAACTGCATCGGGTACTAACTGGCCATCGTCCATCAGCTTTTTTGCTTCAAGACCGAGAGTGGTACCTTGTGCAATTTCGCCGCGCAGCAAATCACCGGTTGAAAGGTGAATAAGGCCAAATTTTTCGATAAGTTTTTGTGATTGCGTACCCTTCCCGGCACCGGGCGGACCAAACAGTACTAAGTTAAGCATCCCTTTTTGTGATTAAAGTTAAAAGCCTTTCTGTGGTGTACGGAAAGGCTTAAAAAATTGAGTGCACTTGTAGGGATTCGAACCCCAAACCTTCTCATCCGTAGTGAGATGCTCTATCCAATTGAGCTACAAGTGCGCTTTTACTATGTAAAACCATTATCTCTTACAGATAACGTCCCGTTTTTAACGGACTGCAAAAATAGAATTTTCTTGCATCCACTGCAAACTTTTTTTCTCAATTGCTCAATTTTTCTTTGATAGCCTCAAAATTGGGCAGGTCATTAGCATCCTCAAGTACCTCAGCATAAATTACTTGCTGGTTTTCGTCGATGACAAATGCAGCACGTTTTGAAACGCCTTTCATCCCAAAAAAGAACTCGTTATACAGTGCGCCGTATGCTTCAGATACCTCTTTATTAAAATCAGACAGCAGCGGGAACTGATATTTTTGTTCCTCTTTAAATTTACCCAGGGTAAATGGCGAATCGACAGAGATACCCAATACCTGTGCGTTGATGCCTTCATAAAACCCAAAATCATCGCGCATGGTGCAAAGCTGCTCGGTGCAGGTACCTGTAAAGGCCATTGGGAAGAAATGGATGATCACTTTCTTCCCTTTAAAATCAGCTAATGAAACCTGTTTAAGTTCTGTAGATACGAGTGTGAATTGCGGGGCTTCTTGCCCTAATTGTATTGCCATGTTTATATTTTTTATCCAAATAACAGCAATAAAAGCATGCCGAATATTCACTTAAGTGAAAAATGAATAATCTTTGATGAAACCATCACAAATTATACATGGTTTACACATCATGAAAGCTATCATCATTACTCAACCCGGTGCCCCCGAAGTTTTGCAATTGCAGGAACGCCCTGTACCCGTTATTAAAGATGATGAGGTGCTGGTAAGAGTAAAGGCATCGGGCATTAACCGGCCGGATGTTGCGCAGCGCAAAGGGAATTATCCGCCACCGCCCGGCGCATCGCCCGATACACCGGGGCTGGAGATAGCGGGCGAAATAACTGAAGTCGGTAAGAATGTTAGTCGCTACAAAATTGGCGATAAAGTTTGCGCACTGGTAAGCGGCGGTGGCTATGCAGAATTTTGCGCAGTACCCCAAGGACAATGCTTACCCATCCCCGACAATTTATCTTTTGAAGAAACCGCCTCCCTTCCCGAAACTTTCTTCACCGTATGGAGCAACGTATTTGACCGTGGCAAACTACAACCCGGCGAAACCTTACTGGTGCATGGCGGCAGCAGCGGCATTGGCGTTACGGCCATCCAAATGGCAACAGCTTTAGGCAGTACGGTTTACATCACCGCAGGCAGCGATGAAAAATGCAATTTCTGCGAGCAATTGGGCGCTGCAAAAGCCATCAATTATAAAACTGAAAGCTTTGCCGAACGCATCAAAGCGCTCACCAACGGCAAAGGCGTAAATGTAATATTAGATATGGTTGGCGGCGATTATACCGTACCAAATCTTCAATCGCTTGCTGAAGATGGCAGGCTGGTGCTCATCAATACCATGTGGGGTAAGAACACTGATATAGATCTGTCGATCGTCATGCGCAAGCGTTTAACCATCACCGGTTCTACCTTACGTAACCGCGACGTGGCCTTTAAATCGGCGATAGCTAAAAACCTTGAGCAGCATGTTTGGCCGTTACTATCATCGGGCAAAATCAAACCTGTTATTTACAAGATCTTCCCTGCCGAAGACGCTGCCGCAGCGCATCAACTGATGGAAAGCAGCGCGCACATGGGTAAAATTGTGATCAGCTGGCAGTAAAGTCTCGTGGTAAAAGGCTGTAAAATACCTGTTACAGCGGTATATGCAATGTATTGGCTATTAGCCAATAAAAAGTTAACAGAAGTGTTTATTATTTTGCTAATAAACCTTAACTTTGCGCCTCTGAAATAGCAGTGCTTAGTGTAAACACTATCTGTTTCATTTTAAATTCTTTAAAATACCAGGTTATATATGCCAAACATTGGAAAAATATCAAGGATCATTGGTCCGGTAGTGGACGTTAGCTTCGCTGATGAGGCACATCTTCCTAAAATTTATGACGCTCTTGAGATCACAAAAGAGAACGGTCAGAAAGTTGTTTTAGAAGTACAACAACACTTAGGTGAAGATCGTGTACGCGCCATAGCGATGGACTCAACTGATGGTTTATTACGCGGAATGCCGGTTTTAGATACCGAAGCTGCTATTAAAATGCCTATCGGCGATAACATTAAAGGCCGCGTATTCAACGTGGTTGGTGATGCTATCGATGGTATCGCAAACCTTGAGAAAACCAATGGCCGCCCTATCCACGCAACTCCGCCACGTTTCGAAGACTTGTCTACCGAAACTGAGGTATTGTTCACCGGTATCAAAGTTATCGACCTTTTAGAGCCTTATGCTAAAGGTGGTAAAATTGGCTTGTTTGGTGGTGCGGGTGTAGGTAAAACGGTATTGATCCAGGAGCTGATCAACTACATCGCTAAAGCTTATGCCGGTTTATCGGTATTTGCAGGTGTAGGTGAGCGTACCCGTGAAGGTAATGACTTACTTCGCGAGATGCTTGAATCGGGCATTATCAAATACGGTGATGCTTTCATGCACTCTATGGAAGAAGGTGGTTGGGATCTATCTAAAATTGATACCGAAGCCCTTAAAGATTCAAAAGCAACCTTCGTTTTCGGCCAGATGAACGAGCCGCCGGGTGCACGTGCACGTGTGGCATTATCAGGTCTTACTATCGCTGAATATTTCCGCGATGGTGATGAAGACGGTAAAGGCCGTGATATATTATTCTTTATCGACAACATTTTCCGCTTTACCCAGGCAGGTTCTGAGGTATCGGCTCTATTAGGTCGTATGCCATCAGCGGTAGGTTACCAGCCAACACTGGCAACTGAGATGGGTACCATGCAAGAGCGTATCACTTCTACCAAACGTGGTTCTATCACATCGGTACAAGCGGTTTACGTACCTGCGGATGACTTGACCGACCCTGCGCCGGCTACAACCTTCGCCCACTTGGATGCTACTACCGTACTTTCACGTAAGATTGCCGAGCTTGGTATTTACCCTGCGGTTGACCCTCTGGATTCAACTTCACGTATCCTTAGCCCTGCAGTATTAGGTGATGAGCACTATAACACTGCACAACGTGTTAAAGAGATCCTTCAACGTTACAAAGAACTTCAGGATATCATTGCCATCTTAGGTATGGACGAGCTTTCTGAAGAGGATAAACTGACTGTAACCCGCGCTCGTCGTGTTCAGCGTTTCCTTTCTCAGCCGTTCCACGTTGCTGAGCAGTTCACCGGTTTAAAAGGTGTATTGGTTGATATCAAAGATACCATCAAAGGTTTCAACATGATCATGGACGGTGAAGTTGACGAATACCCTGAATCAGCATTCAACCTTGTAGGTAGCATTGAAGATGCTATTGAAAAAGGCAAGAAAATATTAGCTGAAGCTAACGCTTAATTAAGAATCAAGAAATAAGAATCAAGAGTCAAGAATAAAATCCTGATTCTTGATTCTTGGCTCTTAACTCTATAAAACATGACATTAGAAATTCTTACACCCGATAAAAAAGTATTTGAAGGCGAAGCCAAATCGATTACGCTGCCGGGCACTTTAGGTTTTTTTGAAATATTAAATAACCACGCGCCTATTATCTCTACTTTAAACGATGGTAAGCTAACCGTTAGGGGTGCTACAGAAGAAGTATTCTTTATTAAAGGTGGTGTGGTTGAGGCTTTAAACAACAAGGTAACCGTTTTAGCAGAAGGCATCACACACAAATAATCAAAAACTTTTCTATATGAAAAGCCCCCGATATTATCGGGGGCTTTTTTGTTATGTCCAATTTGTCCTGCTGAACGATAGTGAACCATTTGTCAGCGTTTTATTCAGCTGTCAGTCTGAGCTTGTCGAAGACCTCTTCGCGGGATGAATGGTTTGACAGTCTCACCATGACGACTAAGGGATATTTTCTGCTGGCGCACGCGTGCCGCGTGTGTCAACCTATATTACCGG
>JAESTD010000125.1 GCA_016763755.1 Mucilaginibacter sp. | reverse complement strand
GTATGATAATAAAAATAAATCATCACTTTAAATAATGAATACCACTAATTTTTAAATGAACTTATGGCACACACAATAACAAACTTAAAAAAAGAAAACACTCTTCCCAAATTTTAGCAACATTTATAACGTGTGTTTGTAATTTTCTAATTTCTTTATCAATTTCGACTGATAAATTATCGAATTTAAGGGTATTGCACTTATGAAAAGCTAAATTTTAGTATCAACTTTATTTTAATTTTTTTTCAATCGCAAATAAGCAACTAAATCTTGCTTTAAAAGCATTTTTAAAGACCGGATCGATTAAATATCAATACACTATTGAGATTTTGCCAGATTCGGGCGTCGTGTAAATGTGGCCAAGGTTAATCCACCCTTAAGATGTATTTGAAATCACAACGGCAAGCAAAATCATGAAGCGAGGAACCTCTAAATAATAATAAAGGCAGCTACATTAAAATGTGCTGCCTTTGTGTTGTTGGTTACGCAATAAATGCGAAAATAAAAGTTGTTGACTTACCGAATATCATCATTACCTATTTCATCAATCCCGGGTAACGATTGCTGATAAGTTTGCGCGCATTTGCTGATAACGAATCAAGCGGAACAGGTTTATCCTGTGGCCGGGTTTGCTTCTGATTGATGTCGCCCAACAAGCTCCACTTGCGGGTCATATCTGCCGGCTCATGTGCCCTTAGTCGATAATTGGTAAAATCTATCACCTTTTCAAGAGCGTTAGTCGCCCGATTTTTAAGCAGCGCCAAACGGAAATCTTTATTCATGAACCAACGGATCTCCTTGTCGGCGTCAGAACCGCCAATGCCCGAGCCTATTTCTTCAAAACGATAATTAAAACTATTGCTTTTGTAATGCTCGCGCCAGGTTAGACCAAACTCACCCTGGGTTATCAATTTAGTATCGGGCCAGCGCTTTTTAATAGCACTGAGCCAATCCTTTACATAGGCAAAATCATACGGCAAAGAAAGCTCCCAACAATTGGTTACCCATCCAAAGCCATTCAGTTCATAGCCTTTATCAAAATTAATGGCGGTGGTATGCATCATTTCCTTTAAACCAGTTTCAATGCCATACTTACCAATGGTTTCAATTGGGCCAACACCCATACGGCTATTAAAGCCTTCGGCAAAACCGGCCCTTCTGCCTGCCAGAAAATCAACCGACCAGCCATCGAGGTTTACGCAATCAATAAAGTCCGCTTTGCTTTGTGCAGGTTTACAAAAATGTTCTTTAGATGGATAGAAAGGGTAAGAAACTGCCCCATCGCCATCCTGGTTATCTATACTGAACTGGCTCCATATATTTCCCTGGCAAACGTGGATGTTCTCTTTCTCGGCTAAATATTGCTGGTTTTTGGCCGACATAAACCCGGCTACAATACTCTTGGGCCGGTAACCGTTCCCTACCATTTTGGTGATAATGTTTAGTGCATCGTGCAGGTCTTTGTCTACCTGCTCTGTAGTATTGTAAGCGTTTGCAAAATAAGCACCGGGAATAAATGTGATCTCGTCGCCATATTTTTTGTGGTAGCCAACTACCAACCTTCTTATCTCACGGTAATTGGCGCTGGTATCCTGCAAAGCGAGCCAGCTAAACGCCCAAGTCATTTTCCCGCCCGGGAAGCCTTCGGCAACAGCGTTTCCGAGGGCGATAACACGGGCGGGTGTATGTTGCGCACGTTCATCCTCGCCAACGTTACGGTTTCTGGCAACTTCTATCTGGTTTACGCGGATAATGGTATTAAAGGTAAGAAACCTGTTTCCCATCAACCCTGATGAGCCATTACTCTTTTTAGCTTGCCCGTTAGCCAACGAGGCAACAACCAATAAAAGTGCAGTAAATGATATGGTTAATTTTATTTTCATGATAGATATTTAATAGCATGATACGAAAGGTATCATAAATAATTTAAGTAAGCAGTTAGCCCTTAAGTTCAGGGCAATATTTGTAGATCAAGGCTTGCTCATCTTCAGTTAATTCTTTTAGCAACACGGGCTTGTCCTCGGGGCGTAAGCCTTTCTGGTTAATGCGATTGATGAGACTCCAGTCTTTTACCGGGTGGGTCGGCGTTGCGCCGGTTGGCTCGTGCACGGGCAAATCATATCTTGTAAAATCTATAACCATGGTTGGTGTGTTATGATGCCAATCGCGCAATAGGGCCAACCTGAAGGCCTTGTTCATAAACCACTTTATCTCCAGGTTATTGTATGAATCGCCAAGACCACAACCGCGTTCTACAAATTTGTAGTTGTAATCATCATTGGTTTTGTAGTGTTTGCGCCATATCTCGCCAAACTCGCCAAAACTTACCCATTTGGTATCCGGCCAGCGTTTTAGGGTGTCTGTTACCCACATCTTCATGGCATCGCGAATAAAATCCATCCCAAACTCGTAAACCATTTGTGCTTCCCATATATTGGGCACCCAACCAAAGCCGTTCAACTCAACGCCTTTATCGAAGTGAATGGATTGCGTGTGCATCACTTCCCTGTGCCCCAGATCAAGGCCCCAGCCCTTGTAGGTTTCTATCGGCCCAACACCGCGGCGGCTATTGTAACCGGTTATCTCGTGCCCGGTTTGCCCGCTTTGGCGTGCACATATAAAATCCATCGACCAGCCATCCAGATTTACACAATCTATCAGGTCTTTCTTGGTTTGTCCGGGCTTACAAAAATGCTCGGTTGATGGGTAGTAAGGGTAAGACGGCGAACCATCGGCCCCGCCACCATCAATATTATGCTGGCTCCATATCACTGCTTGCGCTACGTGGATGCCTTCCTTATCGGCCAAATATTTTAACGACTCGGCAGGCAAAAAGCCACCTATCACCGATTGTGGTTTATACCCTTTGCCTACAAAGCCTGCAATGATGCGCAAAGCTTCAGAGAGTTCTTTGTTAATACGCGCCGGTGGCAGGTACATAGCCGGAAAATACCCCGGGAAAACGGTTACCTCATCGCCGTATTTAGCCTGGCATTGCGCTGCATACTCTCGTATCTGTTTGTAGTTTTCTCGTTTATCTTCCAGGGCGTTTAGCGTAAAGCCCCATGTTAAACGCCCATCAGGGTTATTTGCGCCAAAAGCTTCTCGCAGGTTTTTTACACCTTCAAGCGTATGCCATTTTTCTTCATCGCGTGGGTGCAGTTTTACGTCTCTTGATACTTCCCATGGTGTGGTGCGGATCATGATGCAAAGCGTTACAAATCGCCCGCCCATCAGCTGGGTTGGCGCCAGCATACGCATGGGGGTAGCATTAAGCAGTTGTGCCCCTGCCAGCAATCCGGCCCCTGTTAAACAAGTATTTTTTACAAATGATCTTCTGTCCATTGTATGTTTATTATAATAATTAAACGGCTCTTAATGTTACATAAAAAAGGGCTGCCCGGTGCATTTGTTCACCCGGCAGCCCGGTGGTTTAAAGTTTAGGTTGAAGATATCGGTATTACACCATCTACCAACCCGGGTTTTGCTTAAGCTTATCCGGGTTAAGCGAGATCTGTTTGGTTGGTATCGGCAGCAAGTAGTTTTTTTTTACATCAAAAGCGCGTTGCGAGCCCGGTTGTAATACTTTATAACCATTCTCTAACTGGGCTGCCGGTGTGTTGTAAAAATAACTGTTGTAGCTGGCACCATCCAGCGTGATCACTTGTTTTGACCATTCAGAACCTGTAACCTTCACGCTTAACACTGATTTCGGCAGTACGGTTTCTGCCGTTTTCCATCTGCGCAGGTCATCCCAACGGAAACCTTCAAAGGCTAACTCAACGGTTCTTTCCCTGCGGATCTCTGTTTGCATATTAAGGCCATTGGCAGTTACCAGCGCATTGGTGAGGTGCGGCATATTAACACGATCGCGCAACTGGTTTATAGACTTGTTCAGATCGGCATCAGAAATTGCACCGTTACGCTCGTAAGTTGCCTCGGCATAAATTGCCAAAACTTCTGCATAACGTATCACATTCCAATCAAATGCGCCACCGCCGTCACCGGGAGTAGCCATCTGCGATATAAACTTGTACAGCATGTAGCCCGAGTTTACATTACGGTTGTTATCAACACCAGGCCACTGAGGGCGGTATTTATCATACTGCGGGCGTACAATTTTTATTGCCGGCAGTATTAAAGACTGCGTCATCCGCGGATCGCGGTTGCGGAACTCTGTACGGGCGGAATCATAACCCTTAAACATAGGCGACTTATCAATCGGCAAACCATCTTTGCTTAAATACAGATCTGCAGCAGCCTTGGTTGGGTTAAGGTTACCCCATGATACGCCGTAAGCCCATCCGTTAACATTGATGTTTGTACGATATTTTTTTGAAACTATCGTTTCGGGGTTATCCATGCTATAGGCGTCGATAAACATCAAACGGTAGCTCGAATCGCTTTTCGCTTTGTTTAATGTGTAGGCGTTACTATTGATTACGTTTGCTGATTCGGTTATTGCCTGGTCAAGCAAGGCAGTACCATCACCGGTAGCGTGGAATTTCCTCCAGGTACCTTCAAACAGGCATACGCGTGCCTTAAATGCCTGTGCCGCCTCTTTACATATCCTGCCTTTTTCCGCACTGGTTTTAACCGATAAATTAGCAATTGCGTTGTTCAGATCGGCTAAAATAAAGGTTACTACATCCTCTCGCGAAGCACGGCCACTAAATACCATCGGATCCGTTGGTTGTAATACTTTATCAATGATGGGAACACCGCCGTAAAGATCCAGCAAACGGAAGTAGTTATAGGCCCTAAAGAAATAGCCTTCTCCTAAAAACGGCTTGATACTTTCTTTAATAGCCGAAGCCTCGCCCTCTGCTATCAATTTATTGGCGTTCCTGATAGCCTCGTAACTGTTATCCCAGTTCCCATCCTGCTCCGGCGCTACATATTTACCGGAGCTGATCGTGTTAACTTCTGTACCAAATGCTATATCAGAGTTGTTGTCATTCATGTAAGACCCATCGTAATGAGGATCGTCCAACGAATAATTATAGAACCAGTTTGATGCCAGACGATAATCATTGGCAGATTTCCAGTAGGTTTCGTCAGAGATATCGGATTGTGGTTTAAGGTCCAGGAACTTTTTACAACCCGTAGCCATGATGGCCAGTAAAATTATGCTTGAAATTTTAAGTATTTTCATTGCTACAAGATTTAAAATTTAACATTTACGCCTACAGAAATGGTGCGGTACATTGGATAGTTATTCTCATAAAAATCCAGATTAGTTGCATCATTTGAATTTGAAGGCACATAGGTTTCCTCAGGGTCATACATGCCGTTACGTGTACCTTTTGCAAATTCAAAAAGGTCTTGCCCACTAACGTAGAGCCTTATGCTGCGCACCTTAAGCTTTGCAACCTGCAGATTGTTAAATGTATAGCCAACGGTAATATTCTTCATACGCAGATAGCGTGTGTTCTCCAACCAAAGCGATGAAAATTGGTAGTTGTTATTCTTCACTGTTTCGTTATTAGAAAGGCGTGGGTATTGCGCCGATGGATTTTCAGGCGTGAAGGTTCTGCCATAGAAATAATCAAGCGGTTGGAACCAGAAGTGAGCCATTGGCACGCCAAAGTTTCCGTTACCTCTCCAAACGTATTTGTTACCGGTACCCTGCATAATAAAGCTCATATCAAAACCTTTGTAGGCAAAGCCACCGGTTAGGCTATAAGTAAATTTAGGGATCTGTGAACCCAGGTATTCAGCGTCGCCGCTAAGTCCTTTTGATTTATCGCCGTAAACGGTGATCTGTCCATCGCCATCAAGATCCTGGTACATCACATCGCCTATGCCTAAACCACCATAATCATTTGGCTGTGCAGATGGCACAACGCCTTTACCGCCATATTTAGCTGCATAAGCATCAAGATCGGCCTGGTTCCTGATAAGCGTACCCTTAAATCCAAAGTATGAGTTAAGCGGGTAGCCTTGCCTTGCCTGTGTTAAACCCAGGTTATAGTTATCATTTCCTTTAAGATCTGATACTACGTTGGTATTGTAATTTAAGATAGCTCCGATGTTGTATCTAACATTACCGATCTTATCGTTCCACTGTCCGTTAAACTCCCAACCTTTGCCTTTAAGCGTACCGGAGTTTGATGAAGGTGCAACAGCGCCCAAAACGGATGGATATGTAATGCTTACCAGCATGTCCTTGTTGGTTTTGCGATACAAGTCAAACGACACAGACAAACGTGATTTAAATAAGGCAAGGTCTACACCAATGTTTTTGGTTTCGATGGTCTCCCAGGTACGTAAAGGCGATGACAGGCCTTTAAGTTCCGCAAGCCTTGCGGCCGATGATCCGTCAATAGGGTATTGACCGAATACGTTGATTAACTGTACATAATCAAATAGCCCCAATTGGGAGATGTCCTGGTTACCTGTTCTGCCCCATGACGCTCTCACCTTGAAAAGATTTAAGGTACTGTTATCGGTAAACAGATTCTTGAAAAATGACTCCTCAGAAATTTTCCATGCACCTGATAAGCTTGGATAAATTGCGCTCCAGCGTTTCTCAGGCGAGAATTTTGAGCTGCCATCTTTACGCAAAGTACCCTCTAAATAATATTTACCCGCAAAAGAATAACCCAGACGGCCAAAATAAGATTGCAAGGCCCATGGGTCGCGGTTCCAGTCTTTTGCGTCACCTGCACGCAGGTTCTTGTTATCAGATAACGGCAGCGTAAAGATCTCGTTGCTGAAAAAGTCCTGCCCCTGGATATATCTTGAATCCTGGGTGAATTTTTCCTGAGACGCACCGATCATGGCTTTAAAATCATGCAAACCAAAGGTTTTTGAATAGTTTACATAGGAGCTGTAGTTTTTATAAACCGTGCTTGAGTTTCTGAATGTTGCCCTGTTAGGGTTGTTACGGATAAGCAGGTTAGGCGTATCATCCCAGTTATATTCGGTATTGGTTTGGAAGTTGGCATCGTTGTCCATACGTTCCAGGTTTATACCCACCTGGCCTGTCCATACCAGGCCTTTTATCGGCTCAAAATCTAACTTAACGTTATTGCTCCAACGGTTATTGGTAAGGGTTTCATTACCACCCATCAACAACTCTTGTACCGGGTTCTCATATCCCTGATAGCCATAATAATTTCCTCCGGGCGTTTTTTCCGGAAGATAAGAGAACATTTTTAAGCCGTTGCTTATCGCATCATGTAGTTGCGAAGGCATGCGGGTGTTCAGGTAATCATAAGCTGTGGTGAGTTCCAGTCGCAGATTGCTGGTAAGGTTGCTTTGTAATGCAATACGAAGGTTATCACGTACAGAGCTGTTTGTGCCTTCAGAGATATTGCCATTATCGCGCATATCACCAAAAGATATCAGGTATGATGAGTTTTCGCCACCGCCCGATACACTGATGTTATGTGTTGGGCGATATGCTGTTTTAAATAACCT
>JAESTD010000124.1 GCA_016763755.1 Mucilaginibacter sp. | reverse complement strand
TTGGCTGTACAGCAATCTCCTGATCGTAAAGTGGCTGGCCGGTCTTCATCATTATGGCCATCGGGTGCTCGTCCTCAGGCAGATCCGAGCCGTCAACCCTCAGGTTAGTCCATTGAGAATCATAAAATGTACGCTCTTTGATCTCTTCCAGAGTAAGGCCGAGGATCTTTTGAGCCATGGGATTGGCATAAGTCAATTGCCCGCTTGTATCAATAATGCCAACACCTTCTGCCATAGTCTCCAAAATACGGCTCAACCGCTCCTGGTTGGCGTACAAGGCCTGCGTTCGGTCTCTTACGGTTTGCTCCAGGTTGTTATTCAGTTCAATAGCTTCCCGACGCGCATCTTCCAGTTCCGCATTTTTTTCTTCTAATACCGCCTGATGTTGTTTTTGCTCGCTAAGGTCAGTAATGATGATACTCATCGAGATCCCTTCGGCCAGGTCAAGCGTTTGCATAGATAGCAATACCGGCAGCTCTTGCCCATTTACGGTATTGAGCGTAAACTCCTGTTTATGACCATCTACCCAGGCTTTATCTATCATATCACGGCAAAGCCCGGCATATTTTGGTGCAGAGAAATTGCAGAATGGCTTACCTGTTACCTGCTCAAGCGGAAGCCCCATCAGCGAAGCAAACCTGGAGTTGCTGTATAATATAGCGCCATTGCGGTTAAGAGTTACTGCGCCGGCCGTCATTTGTTCTATAAAGATGCGGTATGCCTGGTCTGAGCTGCTAAGGGTATATAGCTCGTGCTTATCATTGGTTTTGAATACAAGCGCATCAAGTTCACCGCTTCGTATTGCCTCTATCATATCGTTAGCTTCTTCTAAACGATAAGCAGATTCTTGTAGTTCGGCTTTGATACTGCCAAGTTCTTCAGTAGATTGGGTTAAACTTTTTCGCAAACCCGCTATCTCAGCCCGTAGTTGGTCGATTAGTAATGACTGATCCATCTTAACTACTGATTTATACCCAGTCCGCGAAGGACTTTTGGCTTGTCAGACATATCGCCTACCAGCAGGCGTTTAGGGTTCGGTGCTTTTTTTATAAGCATGGGCAACGCTGTGATGTTGTCGTCTTTGGCCAGTCCGGGCTGTTGATGAGCATCAATTATCTCGAGGTTGTAGTGCCCGTCAGCATATTCATCAAGGATATTTTTTAAATTATTGATGGCACGGATAGACGCGGGCGACGTACCGGCAACAAAAAGCCGAAGGTCGAAAGTCTCATCCTCCGTTTGTTCCCAATCACTCATTACGTTCGTGTCGTCCATCATTAATTCATATCGCTGTTTCGCTCAAACTTTAGGCCTGATGTCCAGGCCAACTAAAACCTTTTCTTTATTAGATAAATCGCCGATGATCTTGCGCACCGGATCCGGGACTTTTTTAACCAAAGTTGGGATGGCCAGGATCTGATCTCCTTCTGCCAGTTGCGGGTTCACTAACAGGTCAATTACCTCAAGTGTGTATTTGCCCAATAGATGTTCCTCGCAGTATTTCTTTAAATTATTTAGCGCTGTAGTTGATTTTTGGGTTTTGCCCGCAACATACAATCGTAATTCATAATGTTCTTGCTCCACTATTTGTTTTCTTTATTATCAGTATCATTTGAAGTAGGCGTGCCTTTGCGTATATCTTCCATATTACGGCGGGCTTGTTGTATCCTTTCCTTCTTTATCTGCTCCTCTATGTATACCTTATTTAATTCTTTTTCAGTAGACTCAAACTCCGTTCGCAGGCCATCTATTTTACCTTCAAGCATTTTACGTTTGCGGTCTAATTCGCGGTCTTTCCTGTCAAGTGCCTGGCTGTGTATCAATTCGCCGGTTTCTTCAAGCATGATCTGTGTTGCACGGGCCGAGCCGGTTAAAACACCCTCAGGGCCAATGTAAACATCTATCAGATCGAGCCCTGTTTTGGTGAACACAAATTCCCTTACCTGGTTTGAGTGTTCCATACCTCTTGATTTCATCACGTACAGTCCGCGGTTACGTTCACCGTTGAGCTCAATATCTTTTATCTGTATCCAGGCATCTACTAAAGATGATATGCCTTCGTCAGTTTGTTCGTTGGTGATGGTATTCAAGGCCAGGGCAGTGAACATTACGGTAATTTGCTCTACCTGCAAAAAGTCTATCAAACGTACCAACATTGATTTAACCTCGCTCATGGTGCCAACTGTTATCAGGTTGGTTATCGGGTCTAAAACTACTATGGTAGGTTTAAATTTGCGGATGGATTTGTGGATCGCCACCAGGTGCATCTCTAACCCATAAAGCGTTGGGCGTGATGCCTGAAACTGCAGATTACCGGAATCGATATGTTTTTGAAGATCCATCCCGATAGACCGCATATTACGAACGATCTGCTGAGGAGATTCTTCAAAAGCGAAATATAAACATCGCTCATTGCGCTCACACGCTGCATTAATAAAACTTGCAGCAATACTTGTTTTACCGGTACCCGCAGTACCCGATGTAAGGATGCTGCTGCCGCGATAAAACCCACGCTCACTTAGCATAGTATCTAAAGCCGGGATCCCTGATGGTACGCGTTCCGAAGATACCTGCTTATTCAACTGTAAAGAAGTTACCGGCAATACAGAGATACCTTCCTCATCAATCAAAAACGGATACTCGTTGGTACCGTGCACCGAGCCGCGATATTTAACAATGCGCAGGCGGCGGGTAGAGATCTGGTTGATAATTCGGTGGTCTAATAAGATCACACAATCGGATACATATTCCTCAAGTCCCTGGCGGGTAAGGCTGCTTTCGCCACGTTCGCCGGTTATGATTGCGGTTACGCCTTTATCTTTCAGAAACTGGAACAACCTGCGCAACTCTGCACGTAGAATAGCCTGATTTGAGAGGCCTGCAAAAAGGTTCTCAATGGTATCAAGCACCACGCGTTTGGCACCGATGCTATCAATAGCATAGTTTAGGCGGATAAACAATCCTTCCAGATCGTACTCCCCGGTTTCTTCTATTTCACTTTTATCTATATGGATATAATCTATCCTGATCTTTTTATCTTCCTGGAGCTCGTAAAGATCAAAACCTAACGAAGCCACGTTGGTAGCTAACTCTTCGGCTTTTTCTTCAAAGGCTATGAATACGCCAGGCTCATTAAATTCCAGCGCACCGCGCACAATAAATTCAAGGGAAAATAATGTTTTACCGCAGCCCGCACTGCCACAAATAAGTGTGGGGCGCCCTTGCGGAAGGCCACCTAAAGTAACCTCATCCAGTCCGAGTATGCCGGTTGGTGTTTTTACCAGGGGTTTAACCTGATTTTTATTTTTATCAGTCATTGAAAAACGAGTAATCTATTTATAGTTATTGCTAATAAGAGGGTGTACAAGAAAAAATAGAATTTACGCTTAGGCGTAACAGAAAGTTTTTAATGTAGTTTTTAAATATAGCTGGTTTATTTAAATTCTTAATAAGAAATATATAATTGTTGAAACAGCATAGGAATGTGGTGGAATTGTGTTTAATATTTGATCATTGCTTTACATTGCAAATACTTTCCATTTCGATAATTTATAAACCGCGTATATTAGTTTTTTATCTCATCCATGAAACACTTCCACAAATTGAGCGCCCGGCATTATTGGGTAACGCGTTTATTACTGCTTGTAAACGTTAGTTTCGCTTTACCTTGTTATGCCCAAACACAGCTCTATAACAAAGAGTTATCTAAATTAAAAGCTGCTGCAAAGCAAAAGTTATCCTCGCAGGTAGATGAATTCAACAATTATACAGGTCGGCCCGAACCTGATGGCCCTTTCAACAAAACCAATAACAAGGCTTTTTTACAGGCAAATGCGCCGTTGTTTATTAGCTCAGACAGCGTAATAAGCAAAGTTTACAACTACCGGTGGTGGATGATCAGCAAGCATTTAAAGCAGTATACCGACCCTTACGATAAGAAACAGTATTGGGTGGTGACTGAGTTTTTTGGCCCGCGGCCCTGGGCATCGCTAAGCGGTGCAATTACCTGCCCGGCAGGCCAGCAGTTTTACGATGTACGATGGTTGCGCGATGATAAGTTCCTTAAATCATACGCCGATTATTTCATGAAAGGCTCGGCATCGAAACTCAACCAACGCGAGAACGGCAATTTCTTAACCTATTTGAGTCGCCCGGAGAGCCACCACTTCTCCAGCTGGATGATAAACGGGGTTGATGCGTTTCTGAAGATCCATCCTGATAACAAGTGGCTGCACGACGAGTTGCCTTATTTAGAAAAGCACCAGCATGTATGGGATAGTTTATTTACGGTAAAAAATCCGGCTGCTAAAACAGCGGGAATGTATAAGATACTCGACTTATACGATGGCATGGAGTTTAGCCTTTCGGCGGTATTGGGTTTAATACATAGCGATGGTGCGTACAGCTTATACACGGCCGATAACTGGCGCAACTACTACTTAGGATGGGGCACCGATGAAAAGGCAGCACAATCGCAACAGGCAAAAGATTACCCTAAAGCGTTCCGCAAAGGATACCCAGATTTTTACCTGGCCAGGCCATCTATAAATAGTTATATGTATGGTAATCTGCAATCGTTGTCAACATTATATGGAGTAGATGAGGTAGCGTATCCGCAGGATAAAAAAGCGCAAAAAGCAAACTATTATTCAAAAAAGGCTACTAATCTGCAGCAAAAAGTACTAAATGTTCTTTGGGATAAAGACCAACAGTTTTTTAATACGCTGAGCGCCGGCGATAACGAGTACGGCGCGCATGATTATGAAGCAAAGGTACGCGAATCGGTAGGTTACACGCCGTGGTATTTTGATCTCGTTCCCGCCAAAACTTATGGCGAATATGGCAAGGCCTGGGAAATGTTCTCGTCCCGTAAAGGGTTTTACAATACATCCGGCATGACCACTGCCGAGCAGCAACATCCTTATTATAACGAACGCGCTTACGCCTGGAACGGCCGTGGATGGCCGTTTGAAAACTCGGTAGTGTATAAGGGATACGCCAATTACCTGAGAGACTACAAAAAGACAAGTACCAAAGCAGAGAAAGAACTTTTGTTAGACCAGATTGAAAAACTTGCCCGGTTACACGGAGATAAGCAACTTAACATCGGCGAATGGTATATCCCGAGTGATGGAAAAACTTTCGGTGGCGAGCAGGACTA
>JAESTD010000123.1 GCA_016763755.1 Mucilaginibacter sp. | reverse complement strand
TTGCGATAATAATCGTAGAAACGGTATCTCGATAATCAGCGCTAACGGCCTAAAGCTAATATCACCATACGCAGCTAACAGTAACGGAACCTTGCCAATGGCTGGTCTCGATATTGAACCCAACTCGCCTAAAAACGAATTGAAAGGGATTTACATAAGCGGCCTTAAAACGGAAAATAATTCTGGTAATGGGTTGGATATTGTACTCAACAACTTATATGGGGGCGGCGATAAAAATGTAGATATTCAGATCAAGAACCCAAAAGATGTTGCGTCGGTTACCGGAGCCCGTGTTATCAGTTTCAGGCAAAAGGCCGGCATCCCCGGCTCTATCAGGGGCATGATCCATATAGACAAACCATTGTGGAGCGGGCAAAAAAAATCGTCTATTGATACCTCGGCCATGCGTGAAAAAGCGGTTAGATTAAATATGCAATAATTGTAGGAAATCAATAAAAATTCATGCTATACCTGGGATTATTCGCACTATTTTATATCATAATTATTTATTACTTCAAAGTTGCTACCAAGTATAACATCATTGATAAGCCAAATGAACGAAGCTCGCATACTGAGATCACGATAAGAGGGGGCGGGATAATTTTTATGGTGGCAAGTTTAGCCGTTTTTGTATTACACCCGTCTTATTGGCTACTTGTGCTGGGCAGTTTGTTGATCGGTATCATTAGCTTTATTGACGACAGAATAACTTTGTCTTCTAAAATTCGTCTTTTAGTGCACGTAGTATCTGTTACATTAATGCTTTTTTTCCTTGATGTATTTAGCTTACCGGCATATCTTATCCTGGCACTGTATATAATTTGTATCGGCATTATCAATATGTACAATTTCATGGATGGCATAAATGGCATTACCGGCCTTTATACTTTGGTTGTGCTTGGTGGTTTACAGTATGTAAACCACCAATTAAATATTATTGAGGCGGATCTTATTTATTTGCCGATGATAGCAAGTATCGTATTCTTATTTTTTAATTTTCGTAAAAGGGCCAGATGTTTCGCCGGGGATGTAGGAAGCGTGTCTATAGCTTTTTGGATAGCTTTTCTGTTATTTAAACTGATATTGTTAACCGGAGACTGGAAGTATTTATTGTTTCTTGGCGTGTATGGTGTCGACTCCGTGTTGACTATTTTACACCGGCTTATTCTAAAAGAAAACATATTCCAGCCGCACAGACTTCATTTCTATCAAATATTGGCTAATGACCGCAAAGTACCTCATTTACTTGTTAGCGTTGGTTACGCAATTGTACAGGTGGCGGTAATAATTTTCGTTATAGCAAATCCCGATTTAGTGTTTTACAAAACCTTTGTAATAGTGCTTACACCATTGATAATTGCTTATTTAGTGTTAAAACCCAAGCTCCAAAATAAAGTTGTTATGAAATAAAGCTACTATTTGCTTGCTAAATTATTTTGATCTGAACAAACCAATATTTATAAACGATGTTAACCGGTAAGTATTAGATAACTTAGAATAAAAACTTTAGAATAAGCATCTTATCCAATTAATAAACAAAATGTGTTGTTTATGATGCTGCTAAAAAATTGTTATCTTTACTCTTTATACGCACAGTCAGATACCGATGAAGAAATATTTACTTTTTAATAAGGTAATACCAAGATGGATAATAATGCTTTTAGATTTTGTTATCGTAGCATGGTCATTTGCCTCATCATATCTTATTGTAAATCGCTTTGAGTTTGCTAATATCCTTAGGGGATATTTTTTTATTTATACAGCTATCTACTCAACGGTAGCGGTATTAGTGATGTATGCTATGCGGATCCATACGGGCCTTATCAGATACTCCAATACCAGGGACGTATTGAGGATTTTCGGTTCGGTTTTTTTAAGTAGTTTGGTATATCTTCTCGTAATCACATTATGGGTAAAACCACACTTTAAGATCAATTCTTCTACTATTGATCTGGTATTACTGGTGAATTTTTCAGTGTCGAGCACATTGCTTATCTTATTAAGAAGCGCGGTTAAAAGCGCATTTAATTACTTAAGCAACTATTCGGCAGGGAACAAATCTGTGGTATTGATATATGGTTCTGATACCAGTGCTGTATTGGTAAAACAAGCTTTAGAAGCCAGTGCTACTAATTTTGTTGTCGCCGGCTTTGTTGATAACGACCCATACAAAATTGATAAAGAGATACAGTCTGTTAAGGTTTATGATATAGCCAGGCTTTCTAAACTAAAAGAAAAACGCTCGGTTGAAAAGCTGATTATCATGAATCATCATTTGGATGAAAAAGAAAAGAAAACAGCTCTTGAGACTTGTTTGGCTTTAGGCATACAGGTGCTTACTGTACCACCATCAGACCAATGGATCTACGGCAAGCTTAACCTTCAGCAGATCAAGGACCTTAAGATCGAGGATTTGCTTCAGCGTAAAGCTATACAGATAGATACTACTCGTATATCGCAGGATTTGCAGGGCAAGCGTGTATTGGTTACCGGTGCGGCGGGTTCTATCGGATCTGAGATTGTTCAACAGGTTTTACAATATGCGCCTGCAATGGTTATACTTTGCGATCAGGCAGAATCTCCTTTGCACGAGGTGCGTTTAGAGATCGAAGAAAAATTCCCTCATATCCCTGTTGTTATTTTTATCGGTGATATTCGCAACTATTACCGTATGCATAAACTATTTACCGATCACCGGCCTGAAGTTGTATACCACGCTGCGGCATACAAGCATGTACCGATGATGGAAGAGAATCCGTCAGAAGCTATACGTGCCAATGTATTGGGAACAAAAAACATAGCAGACCTTTCGGTAGCGTTCTACGTTAAAAAGTTTGTTATGGTATCAACCGATAAAGCGGTTAATCCTACAAATATCATGGGAGCCAGCAAGCGTATTGCCGAGATTTACATACAGTCACTAAAAGATAGCGCAGCAAATAAGGGCACATGCTTTATTACCACCCGCTTTGGTAACGTGCTGGGATCAAACGGTTCGGTTATTCCGCGTTTCAGGTCTCAAATACAAAAAGGTGGGCCTATAACCGTTACCCACCCTGAGATAACACGCTATTTCATGACCATCCCTGAAGCGGTACACCTGGTGCTTGAGGCTGGGACTATGGGCATCGGTGGCGAGATATTTATCTTTGATATGGGCGAACCTGTGAAAATTGTTGATCTTGCCCTTAAAATGATCAAGCTTGCCGGTTTACAGCCGGATAGGGATATTAAAATTGTGTATTCTGGTTTACGCCCGGGTGAGAAGCTTTATGAAGAACTGCTTAATAGCGGCGAAAATACGATGCCTACGCACCATGATAAGATAAAAATATCACAGGTTATTTCTTATCCGCAAAAGCAAGTTGCAGATGATATCAATGAACTGATATTATTGAACAAGCAAGGTGACGAAATGGCAACAGTTGCCAAAATGAAAAAGATCGTTCCTGAGTTTTTAAGCAAAAACTCCAAGTTCGAGCACCTTGATTGTAATCAACTGATTCATCTTAACTCTCAGGCTGACTCATCAAAAATGGCGGTTGTTTTAGATTGATTTCCAACAGTGCTTTAGCCAGCATCACCTTTTACAGCGGCGCTATCTGATTTTTATTAAGTATAATTGCATGCTAAATAAAAGTGGTTTGGTACGCATGAAAAGCATTGCCCAAAAAGTGTTCGATATTGAGATGGCGTCTCTTAACGAGGTTGCTTCAAGGTTAGATAACTCGTTTGAAGAAGCTGCAAATGCTATCCAGCAAACAAAAGGGAAGCTTATTGTTTGCGGGATGGGAAAATCAGGGCATGTAGGACGTAAGATCTCCGCGACCTTTACCAGTACGGGTACACCAAGCTTTTTCCTCCATCCGGCCGAGGCCTTTCATGGCGATTTGGGTATGATAAGCCCTAACGATATTGTATTACTGATATCCTACTCTGGCGAAACAGAAGAGATACTGAAAATTATCCCTTATCTGCAGTACAATAAAAACACTGTTATTGCTATAACAGGAAATCCAAATTCAACACTGGCCAAACATGCCCGCCATCATTTAAATGTTAAGGTATCGCAAGAGGCTTGTCCGCTTGAACTGGCGCCAACATCATCAACTACCGCTACTTTGGTAATGGGCGATGCCTTAGCCATTGCCCTGATGACCGTCCGCGATTTTACACCCGCAGATTTTGCCCGTTTCCATCCAGGCGGCAGCTTAGGCCGCAAGTTATTGGTAACAGTGAAAGATCTGATGCGTACCGAAAGCCTGCCATTTATTAATACCGATGCGTCGTTCACGCAACTGGTTATTAAAATGTCTGAAGGGAAATTGGGCATGGTGATCATTGGCGATAAGGATAATGTTGAAGGCGTAATTACCGATGGCGATCTACGCCGCGGACTGGTGAAGTATGAAGACATCCACCACATGCCAATAACGGATTTTATGAACACCGATCCCATCTTCGTAAATGAAGATGAAATGGTGTTTGATGCCGACGAATTGATGCTGCAACGAAAGATAACTACTTTGTTGATTAAAAGCTCGGGCAATGCAGTAGTGGGTGTTTACCAAATATTTAACCAGGTGTAGCAATGAAGACGATCATAGTTATACCAGCTCGTTTGCAATCGACCCGATTACCGCGCAAAGTTTTGCTTGACCTTGGCGGAAAGCCCGTTATACAACGCGTTTATGAGGCCTGTGCTAAGGCTACGCTTCATCATGAGATATGGATAGCCGCTGACAGTCTCGAGGTGATGGAAGTTTGCAAAGCGTTTACTGATCACGTACTGATGACCAGCCCTGATCATCCAAGCGGCACAGACCGTATTGCTGAGGTAATCAGTTCGATTGATTGCGACCTGGTAATAAATGTACAAGGTGACGAGCCGTTTTTTGACGCAGGCATCATCGACAGGTTGATAACTGCCATGCAACACAGCGACGCGGCAATGGCCAGCGTTTGTGCCCCGGTAAAGGATCTTGATGAACTGAACAATCCCAATCTTGTTAAAGTAATTACTGATGTAAATGGCTATGCTATTTATTTCTCGCGCTTTGCCATCCCCTTTTCAAGAGATAAGCAGGTAGAGGATGTTAGCGTTTACAAAAAGCACATGGGCATCTACGCCTATTGTGCTAAATTTTTAAGAGAGTTTATAACCATGCCCGTATCATTCCTTGAAAACTCTGAGAAGCTGGAGCAATTGAGAGCGATTGAGAACGGTTACAAAATAAAAATGATTGAAGTGAAAAGCATCGAAAAGGGGATAGATACTCCTGATGATTTAGCGCTTGCACGCAAAAAAATAGAACAGAATGGCACTTTATAACGATATAACCTCGAAACCATTTTTTATTGTTGGCCCATGCGTAATGGAAAAACAGGATCTGCTATACACAGTCGCCGAAAAGGTGGCAGAAATAGGAAGCAAATACCCGGTTACCGTCGTATTTAAATCATCATTTGATAAGGCTAACCGGACCAGCATCCATAGTTACCGCGGTCCTGGTTTAACCAAAGGCATGGAGATGCTGAACAATGTTAAAGAGAAGTTCGGTTTGCCGCTAACTACTGATATCCATGAACCTTTCCAGGCTGCAGCTTGCGCTGAGGTGGTAGACATTCTGCAGATCCCGGCATTTCTCTGTCGCCAGACAGACCTCCTGGTTGCAGCGGCGGAGACCGGTAAAGTCGTGAACATTAAGAAAGCCCAATTCCTATCAGGTCAGGATATGTTTTATCCGGCACAGAAAGTTAAAGAAGCAGGTAACGAACAGGTGATATTGACCGAAAGGGGCAACTCATTCGGTTATAATAATTTGGTGGTTGATTTCAGAAATGTAGCTGATATGGCGGAGTTTGGTTACCCGGTTTGTATGGATTGTACGCACTCGGTACAGCGCCCGGGCGGTGCAGGCGGCAAAACCGGAGGCGACCGCAAGTTTGTACCATCGATGGCACGTGCTGCGAAAGCATTTGGCGCAAGCGGCTATTTTATCGAAACACACCCCGATCCTGACCATGCCTTAAGCGACGGCCCGAACATGCTTTACCTTAGCGATCTGGAAGAATTGATAAAATCGTTGATAGCTTAATTGCCATTAATGGGCAACCACGAATTTTTAAGTATACTGCGGACGGTACTTCACTACAGTCTGCACTTTTTAGCGCCGGGTTTACTGGCGTTTATATTTTTCAGGCACGAGTGGAAAAAGGCCTGGCTCATCATGGTAGCTACTATGCTGGTTGATGCCGACCATCTGCTGGCCAGCCCCATCTTTGATCCAAACAGATGTAGTATTGGTTATCACCCCTTGCACTCTTATTACGCCATTGGAGTGTACTTTATCCTGTTGTTTTTTCCGCGCACGCGCATCATCGCCGTAGGCCCCCTGCTCCACATGCTAACCGATTGGCAGGATTGCCAGTGGCTGCATTTGCTGCATCAATAATCAGTTTTATTAGTGGTATCCCGCCACTGTTCAAAAATCTGCAGGGCTTCGCCGTGCATCATTTGCTCAAAAGGTAGTTTGCGGCTGGCCATCGGTAGCTCCAGTTCATCATAGATAAAATGGTCATCGAAGCCGATATCAGCAGCATCCTTTTTGGTGTTGGCGTAATACACTTTGTTGATGCGTGCCCAGTAAATGGCACCCAGGCACATAGGGCAGGGCTCGCAGCTGGTATATATCACGCAACCTTCCAGATTAAAGGCACCCAGTTCCTGGCAGGCTAAGCGGATAGCTGCAACCTCGGCATGGGCAGTTGGGTCGTTTGTAGGTACCACACGGTTAGCACTGCGGGCAATCACCTCGCCATCTTTAACCACTACGGCACCAAATGGGCCACCTTGCGCATTTTCTACATTGTAACGCGATAGCTCAATAGCCATCTGCATAAATTTTTTATGATCCTGTTCATAATTATCTCCCATTAAAAAACCCCAACCAATGGCCGGGGTTTTAAATATATTGTTGAAGTTTCAAATTTGCATATCTGCAGATCTGAAATCTGGACATCGAAAATGCTTATTTTTTGTCCTTAGCGTAAGCGTCGTTAAGGCCCTTTACTACATCGGCAGTAATATCAAGGCTTGGATCGCCATACATAACGGTTGGGTCACCTTTTTTAAAGGTTAAGATCAGTTTATAACCGTGCTCTTTAGCGTAGTTTTTAGTAAAGTCGGTCAGCTTGTCGTACAATTTTGTTTGCTCGTTCATCTGATCGTTTTGAACAGCGGCAGCGGCATTTTGCTGATATTGCTGAAACTCCTGGCCTTTACGTTGCAAACGTTGTTCGGTTTGCTGGCGCTGATCGGCGCTCATGGTAGGCGCATTTTTTTGATATTCGGCAACCTCACGCTGGATAGCTTGCTGGCGCGAGCCCACATCGCTTTGTGCGGCTTTGCCTTTAGCTTCTAACCTTTTGTCCATGTCTTTTATGTAATTGTATTGAGACACAACTGAATCCTGATTAAAGAACACAATTTCCGGTTTGCCTGCAGTAGAAGCAGCAGGGGTTGAAGAAGCGGCTGGTTTATCAGCCGGTTTATCTTGATTGCAAGCAACAACGCTCGCAGCGATGCCTAATGCTAAAATTGATTTTGTGACTACAGAAGCTGTAAATTTCATCGTATTGGTCTATAAAAATTTTGACAAATATAAATTTTTAACTCAAGTTTCCTATTCATTAATTACATGTTTATGACCATTGTTAGTTATCAACAATCGTATTATTCTTGCACAAAACTGAACTAAATGCGGGTATAAAATCGTATTTTTGAAGGTTACTGTTTAAGAAAAATATGAGCGAAGAAAATCAGGATAGATCCAATTATTCGGCGGATAACATACAGGTTTTAGAAGGTTTAGAGGCGGTACGTAAACGCCCTTCCATGTACATCGGTGATACAGGCGTAAAAGGCCTTCACCACCTGGTTTACGAAGTGGTTGATAACTCAATAGATGAGGCGCTTGCCGGCTATTGCGATACCATCAACGTAACCATCCATAAAAGCAATTCAGTTACTGTTAAAGATAACGGTCGAGGTATCCCAACGGGTATCAATACAAAGGAGCAAAAATCAGCGCTTGAAATTGTAATGACTGTATTACATGCCGGCGGTAAATTTGACAAGGATACCTACAAAGTATCGGGCGGTTTGCACGGTGTGGGTATCAGTTGTGTTAACGCGCTATCAACCCATGTTGCTACCGTGGTACACCGCGAGGGTAAAATATTTACCCAGGAGTATGAGCGCGGTAAACCATTGTTTGATGTTAAGGTTATCGGCGAATCTGATATCACCGGTACTATCCAGACATTCCAGCCGGATCCGGAGATCTTTACCACTACGCTTGAATACCGTTTTGAGACCCTTGCCACCCGTTTACGTGAGCTGGCGTTTTTAAATAAGGGTATCAGGCTAACCCTTACCGACGAGCGCCAGACGAATGATGACGGCAGCTTCGTTTCTGAAGAATACTTTTCAGAAGGCGGCTTAAAAGAGTTTGTAAAATACCTTGACGGTACCCGTGTTGCAATCATCCCCGAGCCAATTTATGTGGAGGGTATTAAGCAAGGCGTACCGGTAGAGCTGGCCCTGCAATACAACGATACTTATTCAGAGAACGTACACTCTTACGTAAATAACATTAACACTATTGAAGGAGGTACACACGTAGCCGGTTTCAGGATGGGTTTAACCCGTACTTTAAAGGCTTATGCTGATAAAGAAGGTTTGCTAAAAAACGTAAAGGTAGATGTTACCGGAGATGACTTCCGCGAAGGTTTAACTGCTGTTATATCTGTGAAAGTACAGGAGCCTCAGTTTGAGGGCCAAACCAAAACCAAACTGGGTAACAGCGAGGTGAGTGGTGCGGTTAACGTTGCCGTAGGTGAGATATTGGGTAATTACCTTGAGGAGAACCCTAAAGAGGCACGTATGATAGTACAGAAGGTTATCCTTGCTGCTACTGCACGTGCTGCGGCGCGCAAAGCCCGCGAAATGGTACAGCGCAAAAGCGTAATGAGTGGCTCGGGCTTGCCGGGTAAACTGGCCGACTGTGCCAACAGCGACCCAACCCTTTGCGAAATTTACCTGGTTGAGGGTGACTCGGCGGGTGGTACTGCCAAACAGGGCCGCGACCGCGAGTTCCAGGCGATATTGCCGCTGCGTGGTAAGATCCTTAACGTGGAGAAAGCCATGGAGCACAAGATCTACGAGAACGAAGAGATCAAGAACATGTTTACCGGTTTGGGTGTAAGCATTGGTACACCGGAAGATGCAAAAGCACTGAATATTGCCAAGCTTCGTTACCACAAAATTGTGATCATGACGGATGCCGACGTTGACGGTTCGCACATCACAACATTGATCCTTACTTTCTTCTTCCATTATATGAAGGAGTTGATAGAATACGGATATGTTTACGTTGCATCGCCGCCACTTTATCTGGTTAAGAAAGGTAAAGAGCAGGAATACTGCTGGAACGATGAGCAACGCGATATTGCTATACAGCGCTTAAAAGGTGCCGGTAAAGAAGATAGCGTACACGTACAGCGTTACAAAGGTTTGGGTGAGATGAACGCCGAGCAGCTTTGGGATACTACCATGAACCCGGCTAATCGTACCCTTAAACAGGTAAGTATTGATAACGCTGCCGAGTGTGACCACACCTTCTCTATGCTGATGGGCGATGAGGTTGCCCCTCGCCGCGAATTTATTGAGAAGAACGCGCGTTATGCACGTATTGATACCTAAGTTTATAATTATTTTATAATAATAAAGGGCGCCCATTTCGGGCGCCCTTTTGTTTTGAAAGCACATTAGCAAGTTAGGATCTTAAATATCGTTTCCATAATCTGATAATAGGTAGCTGTTCATCATAATATAAAATTGTAGAAATAGATAATTGTTTGGCCTTTGCACATAAAAACAACATTTATGATTTGCAATGGCCTATTTAAGTGTTAGCTTCTTCTTTCCAAAGTCGATAACACCTTTGTATTTTATTAACACATCGCTGCCGATAACGCCTAGGACCTCGGGGTAGCCCATTTGCTCGTAGGCATAATTAATGGTTGATAGATCGAGCACGGCAACTTCTATCTCAGGCACAGTAAATTCTCCTATACCCAAGTCTTCGATCACAACTGTAGCGGACTCCATTGAAGTGGTACCTAAACCTGTTGAGAGCCTTTCGCTTGCAATGATAGCAGCTGCATTGTTAGCTTTTATAAGTAAATCTTTATCAAACGCCGTGCGCGATGCACCGGTATCAAGCACCGCCTTAAACGGTTTACCAAACACAACAATATCCAGCAGGGGATGGAAGCCATCTCCGTGAAGGTCGATAATAGTTAATGGAATAATTGTTTTAGTCATTGGGGCATTGGGCTTCGCTGTCATTGGGTCATTAGGCTTCGCCGTCATTTGGCAAGTATAATTGAAAAAGCGCCAATTCAATTGGATAATTTGAATCGGCGCTAATATTTAATAATTCAACAAGTCGATAATTCAGCCTTAAAACGGATAGCCGATGGCAATGTTTAAGATAGCATTTTTAAAGCTTGGGCTGATAGATCTTGAACCGCCGTTAGCAGGTGCATACGGGCGCACAAGCGGGAAGCCAAGATCGGTACGGAGTACCAAAATGCTGGCATCAAACCTTAAACCGAAACCGGCATCTACAGCCATTTGGCTCAAAAAGTTTGGCCCAAAGGTGCCGCCCGCCTGGTGTGGTTTGGCATTCCAGATATTACCTGCATCGGCAAACAGCGCGCCATAAACAATGCTAAATAGTTTTTGACGTAACTCTACGTTAGCCTCTAACTTTATATCACCCGATTGATCGGCAATAAAAGTATTACCAAGCGGGTTAGGGTCAACAGAGCCCGGGCCAATTGACCGCGGCCTGAAACCTCTTAAACTGTTTGGCCCGCCGATAAAGAATTGTTGGTTATAAGGCAATATAGTTGAGTTTCCGTACGGTAATCCTGCTCCGGCAATTAAGCGGGTAGCCAGTTTAGTGCCTGAACTTATTTTATGGAAAAAGCGGATCTCGCTTTCTACTTTAATGTACTGGTTAAATGTGGTGCCGAGGAATTTTTTGTCTTTTCCGGCCAGTGTATCAGCACCGGTTATCAGACCGTAAAGATTGTTTGATAAACTCAGTTTCCCGCGGAAGTATAAACTATTGGTACGATAATCCTCTGTAGTGTTATCATAAGTATAGGCATAACTCGGACCCAAGGTAAATTGCGGGTCAATAACGTGTTTAAGTGCAGGATTGGCGTTTTTTGGATTATTTATACTATCCAGATATAAAGGGGTAACATTACGGGGCTTAACTAAGGTTGCTTCCAACAGGTTTAGCTCATGCATTTTATGCTCATCGGTTTTGAACTGATAACCAAATGAACCTGTAAATGAATTGAGCGAATAAAGCTTTTGCCTAACCACCTGTGAGTAGCCTAATTGCAGAACCGTACGCGGTATGTAAGCGTTTGAAGATGATATCCTCCACGGCGTGATCAAACGCGGCCACGACAAGCTGGTTTGAATACCATACTGATAAACGTTATAGCCGCTGTTTTGACCGCCAACCTGCACATCTGTGCTTCCGAAGAGTGTAACGGTAAGCAACTCGCCGCCTTTAAAGGCGTTACGGTTTTTCCAGCTTAAGTTGATCTGCGAACCGGTGTAGTTAGCTGATGTGGTACGGCCAAGCAACTCAAGTTGCAATGACTTTTTCTTGTATGGTGTTAAAAAGTAGTAAACATCCAGTTTCGGCGAATCCGGAGTTACATCCTCAAACCTGTTTTTTACATAACGGTAAGGGCCAAGGTTAATAAACCTGTTCAGCGAGTTATTATGCGTTGTGCGGCTGTAAACATCGTTAGGGTGTAATAGTACAGTATTAGAGAATAGATATGGCCTGGCTGTATTGCGCGGGTCAACAATGTTATACCAGCGGTAGGCCTTAGCCTGGTCTAACTTCAAAGAAGTATCCCGCAACGAGTAATTCGGATAAACGTAAATATTTCTTATGGTGTAGATCTCACGTGCCTGCTCTGGCGTTTCGGGTTTAATGCGTACCGTCATATCCACTTGGTGGTTGCCAACGGTACTATCCACTTTCACAATCAACTGCTCTGGCGCAAAGTAGAAGAAGCCTTCTTCTTTTAACCGCGCATCAATTCGCAGGCGCTCGTTTTTGATCACATCCAGATTATATTTTTCGCCTTTTTTCAGGAGAGTTTGCTTCATTGTTCCCATGATAGCCGTATCCAGACTGTTATCGGTAGCACTTGGGAAGGTGAGGTTACGTATAGTATATGCCGGCCCCGGGGAAGCGGTGAATACTGCCTTGGCCGTTTTCTCCTTACCAATCGTATCACCCTTTACAGTAGCCTGGAAATAGCTGATATTTTGCAAGCGGTTCTGCATAATATCACTGTTCTTCTGTAGATCTACTTGGCTGGCAAATACCGGCGGTTCGCCGTATTTGCTCAGAAATTTTTTGATAAAGCCTTTGCGGCTTTTGGTTTTATAATAAAGCCATAGCTTTATTCGCATTCCTAATAACGAAGAGTTAGGTTTGGGCCTGATGTAAGTTTCCAACTCGGATTTCAAGGCCTTAGCATCGCCTTTCGGAATATTTTTATCATCTACCTTTACCTCACCGCCTGTGTAAAGTTTTTGACCGGGCGGCAAGTATTTAGTAGTGCTGCAGGCAGTAAAAAACACGGCCAGAAACAAGAAATATATTATACGTTTGATCATAGTGTTGTTGTCTGGGTTTTTTCTCTCTCTTCTTTATCTTTTTCCTGCTGTTGTTTTTCCTTCTCGTCTCTTTCTTTTTGTTCCTGCTTGTAGCGGCGTTGCTGATCTTTTTCTTCCTGCGTGCGTTTTCTGCCGAAAATCTCACGGAAGCGGTTATAATCAACCGTTAAGGCAAAGCCGAGGCCTGTTTCAATGATCTGTCCCTGTATTACCACAAACTCGTCTTTACGGTAAGCACGCAGGCTGTAACGGCCGTCCTTGCTCAATTTGTAGTTAACCGAAACGTTGCCCGCAATGTTTGAGGTTTTTTGTCCAGCTTGCGCACCCTCAAGGTTAAAGTTGTTGCCAACGCTCACCGTCAACCTGTCGTTGAGGAAACGTTTAGATAGCCCTATGTTGAGGTCCGTTCGGTTGGTTGCCGTACCGGATGAGTAATCTTCGCCCGAGGTAACACCGAAATTAAGATCGACACCCTGTATCAGGTCGCCTGCCAAACTGTTCAGCTGATCGGTAAGCAAACCGCTCACACTGCTGCGAATAGCACCTTCAACACCCGCACTGCCACCCTGGCTTTGCAGCGGATTATCGCCAATAAAGTGGCCGAGTATCAATACACCTAAAACCTGTTTGTTTAATTCGTTAGGATCTGAACGTACCTGCGCCAGGCGGGTGTTAACGTTATTGGTCACCTCGGCGGCTACGTTTAAGTTGCTATCAGGCAGCGTAATGTCGAAGCTGATCTGTGGCTTCATCAACTCATTCTTTAGGTTGAGGTCTACGTTAAACGGCAGTTTTTGCTTGTATTGCGTGGAGTTTTGGTCAGAGAGTTGATTGGCTACCAGGTCAATAGGCGGAACGTTAGCCACATAAAAAGCTGTAAGGTCAATATTAGCGCTGGTAGGGTCACCTGTCCAGGTGATAGTACTACCGCGCTTAAAATTGAATTTGCGGTTTACGGTAGCGTACGATAGATTGTATGAGCCCTCGTTAACCGTATAAGTACCGGTTAAGCTGGTTTTACCACTTGGGTCGATACCCCCGCTTAAATGCGCTTCTCCTTTTATGTGAACCACATCACCGTTACGCTCATCAATTACAATATTAAAGTTGGCGTTCTTGTCGATGTTCACTGTAGCGTTTACATCCATACCCGTAACCTCAGATTTTTTGAGTGAATCCAACTGGCGGGCTATCAGTATCGAATCGGTATTTTTGGCATCCGCATCATAAAACTCTACCACGCCTTTTCGGTCTTCCACGCCTGGATCGCTGGTTGGGAGAACGATGGAAAGATCTGTTTTTTCATTGACGGTCAGCGTAGCATCAACCACCGGTTTGGCCATATCTCCGCGAATCTTGATGTCGCTGTCCAGGAACAATTTGCCATAAAATAGCTTGTTGTCCTCCTTGGTAGAATTGATGACACGGAAATTATCCGTGCGGATATTCATGCCGAACTTAAAGTCGGTATAAGTTTTTGTATAGATAGCGCCAGAAATAACTGCCTTATTATTGGTTGAATCAACCAAGGTAAAATCGTTAAAGCGGATACCCTCATCATTAAAGGTGATGCTCTCCTTAGGCATGGTAAAGTAGGAGTTGAGCATAGATACGTTGAAGGCCACCTTATTAAAGTTAATATCGCCTCTAACAGCCGGTGCCGTGGTTGTTCCCGTTATTTTTAAAGCACCGGTAATATTACCGCTGGAGTTACGGATGGAGCCGAAACTAAAGCCTTGTATACTCTTCATGCTTAGGTTTACGATGTTGAGGTTTAGATCAAACCTGCTTGACGGTGCTGTATAGTACATACCCGTCAGATCAACCTGGTTGCCTTTGCCCGTAATGCTCACGTTTGCAGCGAAAGCATTTTCTGTTTTGTTATCAACCTTAACCGCAATGTTGCCCAAAGTGTCGCCCTTGAAGTTAAAGTTGCTGACATTAATGGCCGACTCAAATGTTGGCGATTTCTGGAAATTGCTCACCACCGCATTGCCATCAATGGTACCACCAACCAGCAATGAATCCTGTTTGGCCATTTTGGTAAGCGTTTCAATATGGAAGTTGCGGAAATCAACTGTGATCGGCGAGTTCATTCCGCCCGAGCTGTTGGCACTCAGCACCTGATTATTATTGGTAATGCTGAAATTACGCGCCAATATTCCTTTATTGCCAAATTGAAGTGCGTTATCGGCGTTTACCGCCCATGGGGTATAATCGAGTAACAAACCATCACGCACAAAGCTAAATTGATACTCATTTGGCATGGCGCTAAACTCACCTGCTACGCGGTAACGCTCTTTTTTATCTTTATCACGCACTTGCAGGTTTATGCCCAATTTGTTGTTCTGCGCAGCACCGGTAATGCTGGTATATAGCAAATCTAACGATGAGCCTACTTTTACCTCAACAACCGTTAATCCGTAGTTAAGTGCATTGTTGCCTGTGTTAATATCCAGCTTTAAATTGTTAACCGTGTTGGTGCCGTAGATAACAGTGGGTGCCGAACCTTTAACGATCAGCTCGCCGGTTGTGCTGTTGAAACTACCATTGAAAAGTACAGGATCAAGTTGAGTAAGATCGGGCACAAATTTTTGAATCAAAGGTGTTTTAACAAAACGAGCATCAAAGGTAAATTGCTGCGGAGTATACTTTACCTTAGGGCCGGCTTTTGCGCCGGCGGCCAAATTCATGTCGTAATATATATTGATCACATCCTGCAAGGCTGGTGCAATCTGGGTAAGCTTGTATTTACCGTTCATATGAGCATATAACATCGGCGTTTTAAAGCGCAGGGTACTGCTATCGGCATTAGCGGTAGATATTAGGCTGATGGTATCTAATGCAATGCGCTCGGCTTTATTGATCACCAATAGATCGGTTGCCAGTATGTTGGCATTCAGGTAGTCAGGATCGGCAGTTGGTACATCGGCCACCACTTTGCCATGGAAACGCATTGGGTCTTTAACAAAATTCAGTTTTTGCAGGTCGATACTGTCCACATCCAGCGTTGCATTAACCGATGGATATTTTTTGTTCATGTTAGCCTTGGCATCAAGTGTAAAGTTGATGTTAGGATCGCGCATGGTGGCTTTAGCGGTATAGGCACCGTTGCGTGCGGTTCCGTTCATAACCAGATTGCGATAGGTGTAACCTTTAACGTTGGCACTTACCACATCGCCGTTAAATTTAAGGCTTGCCGTTTTCGGGTCGAGGCCTGCGCCGCTGATGTTGGCGCGCATGGTTACGTAACCTACCATTTGCGGTTGCTTGGTAAGCGCACCCACATTAAGATTGTTTGCTTTAATATTGGCCGAATAAGTTTCGCTGCCTTTACGCGCGCCACTCTTCATTTGGGCGGTAAGGTCAACCGCGCCATAACTGCTGCGCAGCGCCATTTTGGTATTAAAGGTTTTCATGCTTCCTTTAAAAGTACCTTTCAGATCAATTTTCTCCGGCACACTCACATTTGGCGGGATAATGCCTTTAGGGGCCAATCGCGTAATGTCTGTACGGGTTGTGCGGAAATCGGAAACGTTTACATCAAAATATGCTTTGTTTACATCAGGCAGTCCGCGCATATTGGCAGATGCCTTTACGTAGGTGGTGCCAAACCCGCTGATCTCGATATTGGGTATGCGCAGGTTATTTACTGTGCCGTTAACACGACCATTTATTTTGATGGTAGAATTTGGCGAAGATTTAAACGGTTCCATTGATGCCATTGTCGGCATCAATAGCAATACATCGCGCAAGCCTAATTTACTGCCATCTAAATTGGCGTTGATGCTCAGCTTACCAAGGTCTTTAGTCAACGATTCAATAGAAGGATAACCCACCTGCAGATCTTTTTGAATCATCGAACGTGGCGTTTCAACCAACAGATCTTTCAGATATGCATTCTTAGGCCCATAAAAGAACGAAGTATGGAATTTGTTTAAAGCCAGTCCGCTCTTATCCGTAAATGTAAATGAGTTTACACGGCCCGAGGTGCTATCAGGTGTGTATACGAGCTTCTCCACATCAGCATTTAGGTTTTTGATACCCATGTGGCCGAAATCCAACCCGCGGGGTAAAGCTTTCTGCGCTTCGTTATCAAATTTAAGGTTGTTGTTGCTCAAGATGATCTTATCCAATGAGGCTGACCAACCTTTGGCCTGGGTGGTTGATGCAAGGGTGTCGATCTTTTTAACGGTTTTATCTACCGCTTTGGCTACAGTTTTCGGTTTTGCTAACAAAAGGCCTGCATCTGTGCCATCGAGAGTGATAGATTTGATGCGGACATTCTGGTTCTTCATGTCAATTTTATCCATGCTCACCAGGAATTTTCCCAGGTCAACCTTGGCCTTAATTTCGGCACTTTGATAATCAACCTTAACTTTTTGGATATCGATATCACCCAGGTTAAGATCCATATTTAATGGCGCGGTAGCAGTATCAACAGTGGCGGCTTGTTTTATTGATGATCCTGTTGGGGTTTGGATAATGCGCGCATTGATCCCGCTCAGGTTTATCTTCGGGATGGTAAACTTCATCTTATCCAAATCGAACTCTTTGATGCGGGTATCAAAATGGCCCAGCAGGAATTTGACATCGTTACCGGTAGTAACATCTTTGTATGATAAGTTGATCTTATCAAGAATGATCTTATCGAGCGAGATCTTCATGGAAGAAGTAGTATCCGTTGGCTTCGGTTCTTTCTTGTTCTCGCTTACAAAGGCCTTTAAAATATAATCAAAGTTAAACGCGCTATCTGCGCCACGACTAACCTTCGCAGTAATGCCCTGCAGATTTATTTCATTCACCTCAACCTGGCTTTTTAAAAGCTTCAACATCGAGATGTCAACCTTTAATTTATCGCCGGCAATAAGGGTGTCTTTTTTCTGGTCTTCAAAATAAACATCTTCCAGAACCAGCATTTTAGGTAAACCCAGGCTTATATGTCCAATCTCTACTTTGGTACCAATTTTCTTTTCGAGGAAGCTAACGGCCTTGTCTTTGGCAAAGTTTTGCACGGCAGGTACCTGTATAAGGATGACAATTAGCAACACCAATAGTATGACACTTGCTATTATCCAAAGTATAGTTTTTAGGGCTATGCGTCCAAATCGTTCCAAATTCTTAAAGGTTAGGGTAATAACTTGATGTTTTAACCAATTGGGGCTAATGCCCGCAGATGCCTGTTTAACATATACAAAAACTAATTGTTTTCTAATTAATACAAGTTGTAAACGGCTTTTCTTAAGCCCCCTCTAAATCTCCCCCGATAGGGGAGACTTAAAAAGAAAAGTTCTAAAGCCCCTCTCCCTCGGAGAGGGGTTGGGGAGAGGCTTCTCCACAATTTAAGGTTAATTGTTGGTAATATTAAACACAGGGTGTCGTTTTAAAAACTGCGTTTAGTTAAATTTGTATTCCCCAAGGATTTTGTTGTTATGCCCGAATTTTCGCACTTACACGTACACACCCAATTCTCGTTACTTGATGGCGCTGCCGATATCAGCAAGCTCTACAAAAAAGCTGCTGCTGATGGCATGAAGGCCCTTGCCATTACCGACCATGGTAACATGTTTGGTGTGTTCAAATTTGTGGCCGAGGCGGGTAAGCACAATGTAAAACCCATAGTAGGCTGCGAGTTTTATGTGGTTGATGACCGCCATGTAAAGCAGTTCACCAAGGAGAAAAAGGATAAACGTTACCACCAACTTTTCCTGGCTAAAAATCCCGAAGGGTATAAGAACCTGGTGAAGTTATGTTCATTGGGCTATATGGAAGGCCTTTACAGTAAGTGGCCGCGTATTGATAAGGAACTGATATTAAAATATCACAAGGGCCTTATTGCTACTACCTGTTGTATTGGTGCCTCGGTGCCGCAAGCCATCCTGCGCGATGGAGAAGAAGCTGCCGAAAAGGAATTTAAATGGTGGCTGGATCTATTTGGCGAAGATTATTACATCGAGCTGCAGCGCCATGAGATCCACGAGCAGGAGATCATCAACAATACCCTGCTAAAGTTTGCCAAGAAATACGGCGTTAAAGTTATCTGTTCAAACGATTCGCATTACGTAGATCAGCAGGACTCTAACGCACACGATATTTTGCTTTGCGTAAACACCGGCGACATGCAAAGCACCCCGATAGCTACCGACGAAGAAGGCGGTAAAGGCTATCGATTCGGTTTCCCTAATGACCAGTTTTATTTTAAAACACAGGCCGAGATGGGGCAACTGTTTCATGATGTGCCTGAATCATTAGACAACACCGGCGAGATAGTAGATAAAGTGGAAACCCTTAAACTGAAAAGGGACATCCTGTTGCCCAACTACGTTATCCCGCCCGAGTTTAAGATCCACAGCGAAAGCACGCCTGATGCCGACACCCTTAACCAATGGGAATACCTCAAGCACTTAACATTTACAGGTGCAAAAGAGCGTTATATTGACATCAGCCCCGAGGCGGAAGAACGTATCAACTTTGAGTTGTTCACTATCCGTACTATGGGATTTGCGGGGTATTTCCTCATCGTTGCCGACTTCATCAGGGCGGGCCGCGACATGGGGGTATTTATTGGCCCAGGCCGTGGTTCGGCGGCGGGGTCGGTGGTTGCCTATTGTATAGGTATCACCAACATAGACCCACTGAAATATAATCTCCTGTTTGAGCGTTTCCTTAATCCGACCGTAAATCAATGCCCGATATTGATACGGACTTTGACGATGCCGGTCGCCAAAAGGTTATTGACTATGTGGTTGATAAATATGGTAAGAATCAGGTAGCACAGATCATCACCTACGGTTCAATGGCTGCCCGTACCAGTATACAAGATGTGGGTCGCGTGTTGGATATGCCGCTAAGTGATGTAACTGCGTTGAAGAAGCTGGTGCCAGAGACCCTGGGTATCAACTTAAAAACCGCTATTGAGCAGGTGCCCGAGTTGCAGGAGATCTACAAATCTACTGACCTGAAAGGGATAGTGCTTCGCGAGGCTGAAAAGCTGGAAGGCTCGGTGCGTAACACAGGTGTGCATGCCGCAGGTATCATCATCGCGCCGTATGACTTGACAGACATCGTTCCGGTGGCAACTGCCAAAGACTCTGATCTGCTGGTTACTCAATATGATGGTCGTGTAATTGAGGATGCGGGCGTTATCAAGATGGACTTTTTGGGATTGAAAACCCTTCCATCATCAAAGATGCGCTCCGACTGATTAAACAAAACCACGGGCGCGAGATTGATATCGATTACATCCCGCTGGATGATGAAACCACTTATGCACTTTATCAGCGTGGCGATACCAATGGTACTTTCCAGTTTGAAAGTGACGGTATGCAAATGTATCTGCGCGACCTTAAGCCCGATAAGTTTGAGGACTTAATTGCCATGAACGCCCTTTACCGCCCGGGTCCGATAGAGTACATCCCTAACTTTATTAAACGTAAGCACGGGCAGGAAGATATCGTGTTCGACTTACCCGACATGGAAGAATACCTGGGCGAAACCTATGGTATTACCGTGTACCAGGAGCAGGTGATGCTTTTGTCGCAGAAACTGGCAGGCTTTAGTAAAGGTGATGCCGACGTTTTGCGTAAGGCGATGGGTAAGAAGCAAATCGAGGTACTTAATAAAATGGAAGCCCAGTTTATGGAAGGGGCAATGGCTAAAGGCCACCCTAAAGATAAACTGAATAAGATATGGACAGACTGGAAAGCATTTGCACAGTACGCGTTCAATAAATCACACTCTACGTGTTACGCCTTTGTGGCTTACCAAACTGCTTATCTGAAAGCACATTACCCGGCTGAGTATATGGCAGCGGTATTGAACAACCAGAACAGTATGGAGAAGATCACTTTCTTTATGGAAGAGTGTCGCCGAATGGGTATTGAAGTTTTAGGGCCCGATATTAACGAGAGTTATATGTCGTTCACTGCCAATGCCAAGGGCGTTATCCGCTTTGGATTGGCAGGTGTGAAGGGCGTGGGTGAGAAGGCTGTAGAAAGTATTATCGAAGAGCGCATAGAGAACGGGCCTTACAAATCAGTATATGATTTTGCACAGCGATCAAATACGCGTAACGTTAATCGAAAATCTTACGAGAACCTGGTGTACGGCGGGGCTTTTGATGAGTTCGGTTTAAAGCGTTCGCAGTTCTTTGCCAAAACAGAGAATGGTCTGCTTACCGGTGTAGAGCGATTGATAAAATATGCAAACGATTATCAGAACACACAGAATAGTTCTCAGGCATCATTATTCGGTGGCGCAGTAGCATCATACATCCCTGAGCCAACTATGCCCGAGTGCGAGGAGTGGGGCCTGATAGAAAAGCTGAAGTACGAGAAAGATGTGATAGGTATTTATCTCACCGGGCACCCATTGGATAATTACCGACTGGAACTGGACAAATATTGCAACACCACCATCACCGAGCTAAAAATAGTACAAAAAGCACGCTCTGCAGAGGGCGGTGAAGAAACCATGGCCAAATTTGCCGACTTGCGTAAAAAAGGAGAGATCAACATTGGTGGCCTGGTATCAAATGTGCAGCACAGATTCACTAAAATGGGTAAGCCGTTCGGCGCGTTCGTACTGGAAGACTACAATGACTCTTACGAGTTTGCTTTTTTTGGTGACGACTACGTGAAATTCCGAAACATGATGGTAGAGGGATACTTTCTGCATGTGAAGGGAAATATTGAGGAGAAATTCCGCCAATAAGATAACTGGGACTTGCGGGTAACCACTATGAGTCTCCTATCAGAGATGCGCGATAAACTCACCAAATCATTAACAGTATGCCTGGATGTGCGCGCGTTAAATAACCAGCTACTGGATAACCTGATAGAAGTTATTAACCAGAACAACGAAAAGTACCCGGCCAAAAGTTGTCAGCTACGCTTTAAGGTAGTGGATGGCGAGGAAGCCATGCAGGTCGACTTGTTCTCAAAACTCTTTCGCGTTAGTCCAAGTGATGATCTGATGGAAGATATTTATAATTTGACTAATACGAGGGCGGTGCTGGCGTAGTCTGAAATTGAAGAATTAAATGAATTTATACAAAGCCGCTCGATTATCGGGTGGCTTTGTATATTTATCACCTTGTCATTGCGAGCGATAGCGCGGCAATCTCCTCGAATGCAGAGTGTAGACGCGATGAGATTGCCACGTCGCTGTCGCTCCTCGCAATGACATAATTCGTTACACCCCCATCATTTTCATCGCTTCTTTCGCCGCAATCTGCCCCGATATCAACGCCGGCGGCACACCCGGCCCCGGCACTGTTAGCTGGCCAGTATGCAACAGGTTTTTAACGTGCTTAGCCCGCATGGCCGGTTTAAAAAAGGCGGTTTGAGCAAGGGTGTTGGCCAAACCGTAGGCGTTTCCCTTAAACGAGTGATAATCGGCTTTAAAGTCATCTAAGGCATAGCTTCGTTTTACTACGATATTGTTGCGGATGCTTTGGCCTGTGATATGTTCAAACCTATCCATCAATACTTCAAAATAACGCTCGCGGGTAGCTTCATCATCTTTAAGATTGGGGGCTATCGGCATCAGGAAGAACAGGTTCTCTCCGCCTTCAAGAGCGCAGGCCGGGTCGGTTTTGGATGAGCAGCAAACGTAGAACAGTGGTTCGCTTGGCCATTGAGGTTGCTTGTAAATCTCAGTAGCATGTCGGTCAAAATCCTCATCAAAAAACAGGTTGTGATGCTCTATTCCTTCCACCTTTTTATTGGTGCCAATGTAGAACAGCAAACTCGAGGGCGACATGGTGCGGGTATCCCAATATTTTTCAGAATAGTTGTGGGCGGCTTTAGGTAACAGATGCTGATCGGTATGCTCATAATCAGCGCCGGAGATCACCATATCTGCCTCATAAGCTCCGTTGTTGGTTTGGATGCTGGTTACCTTTCCATTGGCTACTTCCAGTCAGGTAACTTCTGTGTTGAGTTTAATATCTACACCCAACTCTTCAGCAATATTCACTATCGCTTTCACTATCTCATTCATCCCGCCCATGGGGTACCAGGTGCCAAGCGCCAGGTCGGCATAATTCATCATGCTGTACATGGCGGGGGTGTCTTTAGGTGTAGCACCGAGGAACAGCACCGGGAACTCCAGCATTTTTATCAGCTTGGGGTTTTTAAAGTATTTGCGCACATGGCTGCTCATGCTGGTAAGCAGTTGCATGCTCATACTTTTGCGGATGAGTTGCCAGTCTATAAACTCGGTAATGGAATGTGAGGGACGGAACACATAATCGCTCATGCTTACGCGATATTTGTATTCGGCCTGCTCAAGAAATTTACCCAAACCCTTGCTGCTGCCGGGTTCTGTTTCCTCAAAAAGCTTTTCAAGTTGCTGCATGTCGGCAGGTACATCCATCACCTCATTCTTACCGTAATAAATGCGATAGCCGGGGTCGAGGCGTTTCAGCTCATAAAAGTCGCTTGCCTTTTTGCCAAACAGCGCAAAGAAATTCTCGAATACGTCGGGCATCCAGTACCAGCTTGGGCCCATATCAAAGGTGAAGCCGTCCTTTTCCCAAACGCGGGCACGGCCGCCGGGCTGGTCGTTCTTTTCCAGTACGGTTACTTTATAGCCTTCTTTCGCTAATACACATGCCGATGCCAGCCCTGCAAAACCGGCCCCTATTACAACTACGCGTTCTTTTTTACTCATTCGGCCACAATTTAACAATTCCCTTTAAGCCGCTGAAAAACAATCCACCTTTCATTTTGTACATTTGGGTAATGAACCTCTTCGACGAAACCTGTTTTGAATGCAGCAAAGTTATAACCCAAAAGTACAGCACATCGTTTAGTACCGGAATCCGCGCGTTCGACAAACGGTTCCGTTACCCGGTTTATGCTATCTATGGCTTTGTGCGCTACGCAGATGAGATTGTTGATACCTTCTACGACCACAACCAGCGCGAACTGATAGATGATTTCCAGTCAGAAACTTTTAAAGCCATTCACCGTGGCATAAGTACCAATCCGGTGCTGCAATCCTTTCAGCAGGTTGTCAATCAATACGGTATCGAAAAAGATTTGATCGAAGCTTTCCTGCGTTCAATGCGCATGGATCTTGATAAGACAGCTTATAACGATGACGGCTATAAAAACTATATCTACGGCTCAGCAGAGGTGGTTGGTTTAATGTGCCTGCGGATTTTCTGCGAGAACGACCCTAAGTTATACGAACGTTTGGTACCTAAGGCACGAAGTTTAGGTTCAGCTTTTCAAAAAATAAACTTTTTGCGCGATATTAAGTCTGACTATGAAGACCGCGGTCGTACTTATTTCCCGGAGGTGGATTTTACGAACTTTACCGAAGAGGATAAAAAGCTGATTGAGGCAGATATAAGAAAGGATTTTGATGACGCGTTGGAAGGTATTAAGCAATTGCCAAAAGGCAGCCGCTTAGGTGTTTATGTGGCCTATGTTTACTATCTGCAGCTTTTTAAAAAAATAAGTGCAACTTCGGCTTGTAAAATAATTGACAAACGTATCAGGGTTTCTGATACGCAGAAACTGGGCCTGTATCTAAAAGCCCGCCTGCACCGGAAACTCAATTTTATTTAACCAATTACCATGACCGCCGCTTTTATTATCCCTCGTAAAGTATGGCTAAGGGTGTATGCTTTGGCTGTAACCATGTTCTTCACTACATCAGCATTCACCTATGATAACATTGCCGAAGCCGATCTGCATAAGATCCGCAAGCTGTTAGTCACTGCCTTAGACAGCAAGAAAACTACCGACTCGCTTTATTCGCACCTGTCTGATGTGAAAGAAAGATCAGCATTATTGAATGCTTACATGGGAACTCTTGAGGCGCTAAAGGCCAAACATGCCTGGAACCCATACTTTAAGGTGAAGTATCTTAATGATAGCGAAAAGACATTTAAAAATGCAGTTACGCATGATCCGCATAATATTGAGATCCGTTTTATGCGATTTTCTATCGAGCACAACGTACCTAAGTTTTTAGGATACAATATAAATTTAATTGCCGATAGGGAAGAGATGATCAAACAGATTGACCGCAAATTTTATTCATCGGCTGATAAGGCATTGGTTAAAACCATTATCAACTTCCTGCTCGATTCTAAACGCTGCACGCCCGCCGAGAGTACCAATCTTAAAGAAAACTTAGCAGCATTATAGTGAAGCATTACACCTATTTTATCATCAATGTACTCACCATCTTTTTCCCGGTGATGTTGTCTTTTGATAAGCGGGTAGCTTTTGCCAAAACCTGGCGTTTCATTTGGCCGGGGATGGCCATAACCGGGTTGGTTTTCCTTTTTTGGGATGTGATGTTTACCATATATGGTGTATGGTCGTTTAGTGCCGATCACATTATCGGGCTGAAGTTTTTCGGCCTACCCTTAGAAGAAATCCTGTTCTTTTTGACGGTGCCATTTGCCTGTATTTTTATCTACGCCTGTTTAAATTACTATGTAAAATGGCAATTGCCACGTATGATGGCCCGAAACTTATCAATAGCCTTGATCATGCTCTCGCTGGTTTTATCTGTTATCTATCACGAAAGGCTGTACACTGTGGTTACTTTCGCTTTACTGCCAATTGTGTTATTTTTTACTTTGAAGAAGGGTTGGCTATCGCGATTTTACCTGACTTATTTTGTGTCGCTAATACCGTTTTATATCGTGAATGGATTACTTACCTCGATACCCGTTGTATTGTATAACAATGATCAGAACATGGGTATCAGGATAACCACTATACCCTTTGAAGATCATTTTTACAGCATGGCTTTGCTGTTGATGAATATCGCCTTTTTTGAACATTTCAAAAAACGACGGAAAATTGCCTTATGACAGAACTGCCCATCTACACCCGCTCGCAGCTTGCCCTAAGGAACGGGCAGGATAAGCCACAGATATGGGTAGCTTATAAAGGTATTATCTACGATGTTACCGATAGCCGGCTTTGGCGCAATGGTAAACATTACGAACACTGGGCCGGCCAGGATCTTACCGATGAACTGGCTGATGCACCGCACACCGAAACAGTTTTCGAGAAGTTTTTGGCAGTAGGTAAATTATCCTGATTGGTATTTGTTATTAAATACAACGCGAAGCGATTGTTTTTAAACAAGCAATCGCTTCGCGTTGTATGCAATAAAATTTGTTTACTTAAAGCTCAATCATTCAACACACCGATGTAGTAATTAAACAGGTCAACCTCGATGTTGTCTTTGGTTGCGCCTTGTATGTTTACGGGTGTAAAACGGGTAGTTGGGTTAATGAATTGGTACTCGCCGTCTTTTACGCGGATACGTACCGGCATGTTAAAGTTATGTACATCTGAGATCCATTTGCACAATAACTGGCCTTTTACGGTAGTAAACTCCAGCGTTGGCAGGATGGTATGTTTTATGTATTGATCAAAAACGGGTGTCAGATCCTTACCACTTTCTTTATTGATATATCCGACAATATCCTCATAGGTAACCGTTTGATGATAGAAGGTTTTGTTTAGCCCGCGAAGGATGCTGCGCCATTTTTCATCATCATTAATAATAGTGCGGATCATATTCAGCAGTACGCCGCCTTTCTGGTACATATCGCCCGATCCTTCTTTGTTTACATTATAAGGGCCAATTATCGGCTGATCGTTCTGTATGCCTAAACGGTTGCCATGTACATATTCCTGCCCTGCTTGCTTGCCCCAGTTATCTTCAATAAATAATGATTCGCTGTAGTTGGTAAAACTCTCGTGGATCCACATATCGGCAAGGTCTTTAGAAGTAATGTTGTTGCCAAACCATTCGTGGCCACTTTCGTGTACAACAATAAAATCCCATTTAAGCCCCCAGCCGGTGCCGGATAAATCGCGGCCGAGGTAACCGTTTTGGTATTTGTTGCCGTAAGCCACACCGCTTTGGTGCTCCATACCCAAGTGATGGGTCTCTACCAGTTTGTAGCCATCTTTATAGAATGGATATGGGCCAAACCAGTGTTCAAAGGCTTTCAACATCGGTTTAACATTGGCTCCCCATTGCTTTTTAGCTTTCTCAAGGTTATAGCTTAACGGCCAAAAATCAAGGGTCAGTTTCCCTGCTTCGCCCTGGTAGGTTTCGCTGTAGTGAGCGTAGTCGCCTATGTTGGCTTCAATATCATAGTTATTGATTGGACTGCCCACAAACCAGTCAAATTTAGTGTAGCCATCCTTCAGTTTGGTAACCTTACGCAGGCGACCGTTACTTATGTCTTTCAGTCCGTTGGGTACGCTGATACTGATCAGTGCGCTATCCACCTCATCGGCCTGGTGGTCCTTGTTTGGCCACCAAACACTGGCACCCATGCCCTGGCAGGCAGTAGATACCCACTTATGCCCAAGCGAGTCTACATTGTACTCCACGCCACCATCCCAAGGTGCACGTTTGGCAATGGTTGGGTTACCCGAATATAATACCGTAAACTCATCCTTGCTGCCATTTTTAATAGCCTGAGGGAAAGTCACAAATACGGCATTAAACTCGCGGGTAAAAGGAAGGTCTTTGCCTTTGTAAACCACTCTCTCTACCTTCAGGTTTGAGAATAGGTCGAATTGCAGTTTGGTAAAATCCTGCGTGGCTGTGAATTTAAACAGATTGCTACCGCTGATGAATTTGTTATCGATATCAAACTTCACATCAAGGTGGTAGTAATTAATATCGTAACAGGTACGCAACGGTGTAAGGTTACCGCGCAGGCTATCCGCACGGGTAAAAGTCTCTTTAGCAACGCCAAGCTGGGCGTAAGATGCAAATGGTAATAGCGCTAAGCCAAGTAGTAAAAAATATTTTGTTTGAATTTTCATCTAATAATATTAGTCTAACCAAAATTTGATTTCTGGGCAGTTCTCTGTCTTGCTCTCATAATCCCAAGCATTGTAAATATTCGTGAAGATTTCTGTCGCTAATAACTTGCTAAGGTTATCTGCCCAGTATATAATATCATCCCTGTACATTGATAATATTGGATTAACAGGTGCATCAATTAATATGAAACGATGAGAAAAGACAGGAAATATCCGAGATATCCCTTGGTTAACTAAATCATCCTTCGTAATATTATTTGCTTCCAGTACCCCATTTATATATGCATCAATAATATCTAAATCTTCAGGATAAGAATAAAAAACAGGACGAAATGCTTCCGGTGTACCACTGTTACCGTATATGTTTATCCCTGGCTTTGTAAGTCCGTTCATTGTTTTATAGAAATTCCAAAGCGAAAGCGGAAATTTAAAACCTAAGGCTTGTTCAAATTCCAACAAAGCATGATCATCTAAACCCGGCTTCCACTTAGATTCAGGTTGTATCTGGAACCCATAAACATTATTATTAATTGTTGTTTCTCCCCAATATTTTTCACTTTCAATTTTTATTGTTTCAAAGAAAGGAATGCTGTTATCGGGTTGCGGTAATTTTATAAATTCCGGTTCATGTTTTTTAAATATTTGAAAAAATCCCATGTGATCTAATCCCTAACCTTTACTTCAATACTTCCACATCAATAAAGCTATCATTGAACACGGTGTGTGTTGCTTTCTGATAGTCGCTTGGTGCAGCTTTATATGGGTTTTCTACAAATTTTTGCGGGTTACGTGCATACAGCGGGAACGATGTACTTTGCACCTGTATCATAATGCGGTGGCCTTTTTTAAAGGTGTGCAGCACATCGTTAAGGTGAAAGTTTACCGGAGTCTTTTGATTTGGCACCATAGCCTCTGGTTTTTCAAAGCTGTTGCGGAAACGTGCAGGCATTATCTGCGAACGCACCATTTGCCAGTAATTGCTCAGGATGATGTTCTTGTTAGGCATGTACGGGTTGTTAGGCTCATCGGGCGGATAAACGTCTATCAGTTTTACGATCCAATCGGCATCGCTGCCGGTGGTAGCTACTTTAAGGTTGGCCATTATCTCGCCGCCAAGGGTTACATCATCAGCCAATACATCGGTCTGGAAAACCAGCACATCTGTACGGCGACCCGCAAAACGCTGGTCCTCGCTCATATAGTTGTGCGGAGTAAAGCCCATGGTGGTAGTATTATCCTCAGTGTACGGAACCGGTTTTAGCGGGTCGCTTACGAAGCTGGTGCCTGCGCCGCCGTTTTGGGCACTTTCGGTTAGCTTACCGTCATTGTTCAGGTAAAACTTAACGTGACTTGCCGCCGGTGAAGGCCATTTATCAAATTTGCGCCACTCGTTTTTACCGGTGTTGAACATATATGCCTCAGGCAAACCCGAGTTTTTATCGCCGTTCTCCTTAAGGAAATGGTGGAAGAATTTCTGCTCCATTTCTTTCTGATAGAAGGTAGCAATGCTATCGCCAAAGTACAGGTTGCTGTGCATGGTGTGCCCCGTCTCGCGCGACCAACGGCCATGGCCAAACGGCCCCATCACGATGGTGTTATAAGCGTTAGGATCTTTCTTTTCGATGGTTTTGTAAATAGCCAGCGGGCCGGTCAAATCCTCGGCATCAAACCAGCCACCTACCAGCATCACGGCAGGTTCTACTTTGTTGTAGTGCTTTAGCAGTCCGCGTTTTTGCCAAAACTCATCGTAGTTGGGATGGTTAATTGTTTCCTGCCAAAAGAAATTATCCTTATAATATTTATCGGCATTGCTCAGCGGGCCGAGGTCTAACAGGAACTGGTAGCCGTCTTTAGTACCAGGATTAAACATGGTATTTTGGTACCAGGCTTTTGTAGTGGTATCAGTTTTCTGCACACCAAATACCGGGAAGGTGAAAAAGTAACCTTCTATGAAAGCACCATTATGGTGGAAATCATCAAAAAAGAAATCGGAAATAGGCGCCTGCGGCGATGATGCTTTTAACGCAGGGTGGTTACTCAAGATACCGGCAGCGGTGTAGAAACCCGGATAGCTGATACCCCACTGGCCAACTTTACCGTTGTTGTTCGGCACGTTTTTTACCAGCCAATCTATTGTATCGTAGGTATCAGAGCCTTCGTCTACATCCTTTTTGGTTTTCTTGTTATCGATAACCGGTGTCATGTTTGTCCAGGTGCCCTCGCTTTTGTAGCGGCCGCGTACATCCTGGTAAACGTAGATATAACCCTCTTCCATCATGTATTTAGATGGCCCAACCTGGTTAGGGTATTTGGTTTCGCCGTAAGGGGCAATGCTGTAACATGTACGCTGCATGATCATCGGATATTTTTTATCCTTCGCAGCATCGTTAGGCGTGTAGATAGACGTGAACAGCTTAACGCCATCGCGCATGGTGATGTAAACATCCCTTTTGGTGTAGTGCTCTTTTACGTAACTGCTTTGGGCAAACAGCAAACTGCAGGTTGCCGCCATTACGAATAATAATGCGGAGAGTTTTTTCATGATGATTGTAGGTCAGTGATAGTAAAACGGGTGTAATTTACTAAGTAAATTGATAATAATTAAACGTGATAATGACGTTGCAAAAGCGACGTTGTTTAATTTGATGATTTTTTTTTCCCATCCCGTCATTACGAGATACGAAGCAATCTCCGAACTATGCAGAGTCGCTTAGCCTGAAGAGATTACGTCGTACCTCGCAATAACGCACGGATATATGTCAAACCGTTCACATTTTAATTAAATAGCTATTTATAAGGCTGTAAACATTCACTAACTTTGGCCTCCAAATTACACTACTATGCAATATGATGTTATCGTTGTAGGGTCTGGTCCTGGTGGTTATGTGGCTGCCATTCGCTGTGCCCAGTTGGGGTTAAAAACCGCAATCGTCGAAAAATATAATACCCTTGGTGGTACCTGCCTAAATGTAGGCTGTATCCCGTCAAAAGCCCTGCTCGATTCGTCTGAGCATTACCACAATGCTGCACACGCTTTTGAAGCGCACGGTATTAAGCTGCAAAAACTGGGTATTGATTTTGGCCGGATGATAAAACGCAAACAGGAAGTTGTTGATGCCAACACCAGCGGCATCACCTACCTGATGAAAAAGAACAAAATTGACGTACACCAGGGTGTAGGTTCGTTTAAAGATAAAAGCACAATTGTTGTTACCAAAGGTGATAGCACAGCTACCGAAATTACCGGTAAAAACGTGATCATTGCTACAGGTTCAAAACCATCGAGCCTGCCTTTCCTGCCGATCGACAAAAAACGCATCATAACCTCTACCGAGGCTTTAACCCTTACCGAAGTTCCTAAACACCTCATATTAATTGGTGGCGGTGTTATCGGTTTGGAACTGGGTTCAGTTTATGCGCGTTTGGGGGCAAAAGTTTCTGTAATTGAGTTTATGGATGGCATTATTCCTACTATGGATAAAGCCTTGGGCCGCGAGTTGCAAAAGGTATTGAAGAAACTGGGTATGGATTTTTACCTTAACCACAAGGTAACCGGTGCATCTGTTAAAGGCAAAGAGGTAACCGTTACTTTTGATAATGCCAAAGGCGAGAAACAAGAGCTAAAAGGCGACTACTGCATGGTAGCTGTTGGCCGTGTAGCTTATACTGATGGTTTAAGTTTAGATAAGATAGGCATCACGGTTGAAGAACGCGGCCGTAAAATCCCGGTTGATGAACATCTGGAGACCAGCGTTAAAGGTGTTTATGCTATTGGCGATGTAATAAAAGGCGCAATGCTCGCCCACAAAGCAGAGGATGAAGGTACTTTTGTTGCCGAGATCATCGCCGGACAAAAGCCACACATTAACTACAACCTGATCCCGGGCGTTGTTTACACCTGGCCTGAGGTTGCTGCAGTAGGTTTCACCGAAGAACAATTGAAAGAAAAAGGTACAAAATACAAAGTGGGCTCGTTTCCGTTCAAAGCCAGCGGCCGTGCACGCGCCAGCGGCGACCTTGATGGCTTTGTAAAAGTATTAGCTGATGCTTCTACCGATGAGATATTAGGCGTGCACATGATAGGCCCGCGCGCTGCGGATATGATAGCTGAGGCAGTTATAGCTATGGAGTTCCGTGCAAGTGCAGAGGACGTAACCCGCGCAAGTCACGCTCACCCAACCTACACCGAAGCAATGCGCGAAGCGTGTTTAGCTGCTACGGAGAATCGAGCGATTCATATTTAATAGTTTGCAGTAAGCAGTTGGCAGTTTGCATTGGATTGAACAATATCAAACACCGAATGTTGAATTTCTAATATCAAATTGCCAACTGCTAATTAAATGCACGCCCTTATAAACATCGGAATAACTTTATTAACGATAGTTTTCATGGAGCTCGCTTCGTGGGCTATGCATAAGTACCTTTTCCACGGGCCCTTGTGGTTTATCCATAAAACACACCACCAACAACGCCACGGATGGTTTGAATTGAACGACCTATTCAGCATTGGTTTTGCCGCTTTATCACTTTGGCTGATGTGGTTGGGGCACTTTACTTTAGATTATCGTTTTTGGATAGGTCTCGGCATTACTATCTACGGCATAATTTACTTCATCTTTCATGATTGGTTTATCCACAACCGGTTCAAAGCTTTTAAAAGTAATAACCGTTATTTGATGGGCATCCGGCGTGCGCATAAGATCCACCATAAATCAACAGAGAAAAACCCGTCGAAAGAGTTTGGGTTGCTGGTAGCGAGTAAGAAGTGGTTTAAGTAAGATAAGGAAGGTTACTACAAACGCGATTTGTCATTCTGAGCGAGAGCGAAGAATCTAAATACAGGACATGAACGCGGACAGATGCTTCGTACCTCAGCATGACAAAAATCTGTCATGGTGAGTTTGTCGAACCACTTGCCATATGGATAAGTCTTCGACAAGCTCAGACTGACATAGACGGTACTTATCTAATATAGATAGCTTCGTACCTTGCAATGACGTATCAATATTTTTCCCGAAATTCGCCCACATGCTGCAAATACAGGAAAACGTATCCCTTAAAAACTTTAACACTTTTGGTATTGATGTTAACGCCCGTTACTTTGCTGAGATAAACCACGAAGCAGACTTGGCCGAGCTTTTTGCCGACCCGCAGTGGCAGCAAATGCAGCGCCTGATATTGGGCGGCGGCAGCAACATGCTTTTGGTGAACAATTTTGAGGGGCTAGTGATCCGTTTAAATATCCGCGGCATTGAGCACCGCATCAGTCAGGAAGATGTTTATGTTGAGGCCGGTGCCGGCGAGGTATGGAATGATCTGGTGAACTATTGCGTAGCCCGTGGTTATGCCGGTATGGAAAACCTGAGCCTTATTCCCGGGTCAGTTGGGGCATCACCTATCCAGAATATCGGTGCTTACGGCGTGGAACTGAAAGATGTATTTGAAAGCTGCCGTGCATTTGAAATAGCTACAGGTGAACTCCGCACATTTACGCATGCCGATTGCAAATTCGGTTACCGCGAAAGTGTATTTAAGGCTGAGCTGGCCGGACAATTTATTATCACTTCTGTAAAGTTTAAGCTATCGCTTACGGCAAACCTTAATTTAAAATACGGCGCTATCGAACAGGAGTTAACTAACCGCGGCATCGAAGTGCCTACTATAAAAGATGTATCGCAGGTGGTATCGCACATCCGTGTCTCAAAGCTGCCGGATCCATCAACCATAGGCAATGCGGGTAGTTTCTTTAAAAACCCTGTAATTACACTGCGCGAGTTTGAACCTATCCTGGCAAACCATCCCGATGTTGTAAATTACCCCGCACCGGATAATATGGTAAAACTTGCTGCTGGCTGGTTAATTGAACAGTGCGGTTGGAAGGGAAAACAAGTAGGCCACACAGGAACCTGGAAGAACCAGGCGCTGGTTTTAGTGAACCATGGTGGTGCAACTGGCGAAGAAGTGTACAGTTTTTCGTCGCAAATTATAGACAGTGTGTACGTTAAATTTGGCGTTACACTACAACGTGAAGTAAATATTGTACGCTAATTGGCTTAATACAGCCAATTCATTGCCTTTCTCACTTATTTACAAAAACTTAACGTTACAACCATTATTTAGAAAGTTTGTTTGCGTTACTTTATGAGATTTAACTTGTCATTAAATTGTAATCTGCTTGTTATCAGTGGTTTAATTGTTGGATGTTGTTGAGCAATAGTCCTTTGGTACTGATAAACGCATAGCCACACTTTTGTGAAGTTTTCATCCATTTTTCATTACTGGTATCGTGTTTGTATTAATCCGAATACAAAACATTAACAGAATGACAAAGATTGAGTTTAACACCCTGGTATTACGTCAAGCAAGTTCATTAAGGTCATATGCCTTACACTTCACTCACGACGCCGACGATGCAAACGACCTTGTTCAGGACACAATGTTAAAAGCCATCACTTATTATAATAAGTTTAAAGAAGGCACTAACCTGAAAGGCTGGTTGTATACCATCATGAAAAATACTTTCATCAATAACTACCGCCGTTTTGTTAAAATGAGCACATTTGTTACAAAAAGCGACGAGATATCTTCTCCAAACCTGGTGTTTAGTTCTACTAAGAACCAAGGCGAAGCTAAATTTGTAATGGATGATATAAAACGCGCTTTAGATCGTTTACCATCAGATTACTACGTGCCTTTCACCATGTATTTTGAAGGACACAAATACCATGAAATTGCCGATCATCTTGATATACCTATCGGTACAGTAAAAACCCGTATCCACGTAGCTCGCAAATTGCTTAAAAAGAATTTGAAAGCTTATGACAACGGTGTAGCAAAACCGGTTTACGCTGAAGTTGATTAATTAGAACATAAACTCAAATATATATTAGAAGGCCTGCTTGATAGCGGGCTTTCTTGTTTAAAGTGGTTCGCAACAGATAAAAAAGATATAGAACGCAGTTTCGTGTTTTTCGATGTTTATTGATATTTATTTTTCGTTTCGTGCAACTTTTTGGTTACACGGCGCATCTAATTACTAAACACTAACAAACGATGAGAACACTAAAAACCTTTTTAACAGCAGCAATATTAGTTGCTACCGCAAGTATTGTAAAAGCTGAAGTGCAAGACAGGCACCTTACCGGTTTTAACGCAGTTAATGTAGCCGGTTCATACGATGTGATTATTACCCAGGGTTCAACCGAAGCAGTAAAGGTTGATGCACCATCAGATATTATTAACAAAATAATTACTGAGGTTGATGGTGGCGTTTTAAAGATATACACCAAAAGCGGAACCACCTGGAACTGGTCGGGAAATAAAAAAATGATCGTTTATGTTGATATTAAAGATGTAAACGCTGTTAGCCTTGCAGGTAGCGGAGATGTAGTATTTAAGAATGGTTTAAAAGCACCTTCATTAAAACTAAAATTAACCGGCTCCGGCGATCTTACCGGCAAAGTTGATGTTAAAGACCTGGAAAGCAGTATTGGTGGTTCTGGTGATATTACCATTTCTGGTCGTGCTGATAACTCTGTAGTAAGCGTTGTTGGCTCAGGTGATTTTACAGGTCAAAACCTGGCAACAACCAACACACAGGTTAAGGTTGCCGGCAGTGGAGACGCACGTGTAAACGTAGGCGAAAAGCTTGATGCAGCCGTAGTAGGTTCAGGGGATGTACATTACACCGGCGCCGTTAAAAACGTATCAAGTTCAAAAGCCGGTAGCGGCAGCGTGAGCAGGATGTAATAAAGCATCTGACAAAACATATAATAACGAGAAAGGCCTCTGAATTTCAGAGGCCTTTCTCGTTATATCGTTATTAGCTAATTATGCTAATTGTTTTGCTAATTTATCAGCAAGGATAGATTTTGGTACAGCGCCAATTTGTTTGTCAACAATTTCGCCGTCTTTAAAGTATAATAGGGCAGGGATATTACGGATGCCATACTTTACGGATATGCCAGGGTTGTTATCCACGTTTACTTTACCTACAACGGCTTTACCTTCGTAATCCTTAGCAAGCTCTTCAACAACAGGGCCTACCATTCTACACGGACCACACCATTCTGCCCAAAAGTCGATCAATACCGGTTTATCTGATTTAAGAACAAGTTCTTCGAAGTTTGCATCAGTTATTTCTAAAGCCATGACTTCTATATTTTAAATAAATGTTATACAAATATATACTAATCAAAACGCTTGCCACAACACCCGGCCTGACAATGTGACAATAAGATTATCAACAATTATAAACGTGACACTGGCTTTGGTTTATTACCTGCAGCTTGGGTTACTTTTTATGTGGATAAAGTATCAATAATAAAAGCCGGTTATGGAACTGTTATTATTACTGATAGCACCTGTTTGGCAAATCATAGCTTCGGTTGCGAGAATTAAAGATATTATCAGCATGAGGCTGATTTACATTGCTTTAGTAGCACTTGCTATAGGTTTTGCCATGACATTTGTTTTAACGGGAATGGTAGCCAATGAGTTGGCGCAGGAAAACTACCATTGTGGTATGCCTATGATAGGGGCATTATTGGCCGGATTATTCATCACATTTATTACTGTCCCGATAATTGGTGGATTATCGTATTGGATATTTGGGGCAAGACAGAAAAGGTTATATGTAAATTGAGTACATGAAATTGCGTCATTGCGAGGTACGAAGCAATCTCTATGCCTCACCCTGCCCACTCCAAAGGAGAGGGTTTCAATATTTATTTTAAAGTCCTCTCCTTTGGAGAGGATTTAGGTGAGGCTTAACCGCAATGACATGGTGGTAAGAAGAAAGCCACCCAATGGATTGAGCGGCTTTCTATAAACTCTGATTCAGACTAAATACTCAAACAACGTGGCATCCTTATTGATCTCTATCACTTCGAAACGGTTTTCTTGCATGCGTTGGAGCAGGGCAGGGTAGTCGCCGGCATTTTTTAGTTCGATGCCTACCAGGGCAGGGCCATTCTCTTTTGATGTTTTCTTGATGAACTCAAAACGGGTAATATCGTCGCCGGGGCCTAATACCTCGGTCACAAACAGCTTCAAAGCACCCGGGCGTTGCGGGAAACGTACGATAAAATAGTGTTTCAAACCTTCATACAACAACGATTTTTCTTTGATCTCGGCCATACGGTCGATATCGTTATTCCCACCGCTGATGATGCAAACTACGTTTTTACCTTTTATTTGGTCTTTAACCGCATCCAATGCGGTTACGGATAACGCACCTGCAGGTTCAACCACAATTGCGTCTTCGTTGTAAAGTTTAAGTATGGTGGTACAAACCTTACCTTCAGGAACGGTAAGCATATCATCCAGTATCTCGCGGCAGATGTTAAAAGTTTTTTCACCCACACGCTTTACTGCGGCGCCATCCACAAACCTGTCTATATCGCCAAGCGTAGTATTCTCACCGTTTTGCATCGAGGTAAGCATCGATGGTGCACCCTCAGGTTCAACGCCTATCAATTTTATACCCGGAACAGATTGTTTAAGGTAAGTGCCCATTCCCGCGGCCAAACCACCGCCCCCGATAGGCATAATAGCCACTTCGGGGTTGGGCAGGTCCTGCAGGACCTCAACACCTACAGTCCCCTGGCCTTCAATAGTGCGATAATCATCAAACGGGGGGATAAAAGTCATGCCGTGGGCTGCTGTGTAAGCCAAAGCTTCACGCAAGCAATCGTCAAAAGTGTCACCAGTTAAAACCAGTTCAACGTTGCCATTGCCAAACATCTCGGTTTGATTGACCTTTTGTTTTGGGGTTATCTCCGGCATAAAAATTACGCCTTTGATACCCATTTTTTTGCATGAATAAGCCACGCCCTGCGCATGGTTGCCCGCACTGGCGCAAACCACGCCGCGGCTCAGTTCATCCGCACTTAGCTGACTGATCATGTTATAAGCGCCTCTTAACTTGTAAGAGCGCACCAATTGCATGTCCTCGCGCTTTAAATAGATGTTGCACTCGTATTTTTCAGACAGGCGCTGATTGTACTCCAGGGGGGTACGTTTAACCACATCCTTCAGCCTTGCGTAGGCCGCGTCAAAATCCAAATGCACTGCTGTATCTGTATCCATCACTTAGTTCTTTACCAGCTTGCCAGCCATTAAGCCTTGCAGGTCATCGTCGTTTATATCCAGTTTGCTATCAGCTAAAGTCAAAAAGCGCTGATAGGCATCGTAAAGTTCATCTTTATCCAATTTGTGTCCCAATCTTTCCAGGTGGAATTTTAAAGCATGGCGGCCACTGCGGGCAGTTAATACGATGCTTGCGCTTGGGAAACCAACATCCTCGGGTTTGATAATCTCGTAGTTCTCGCGGTTCTTAAGGAAACCATCCTGGTGGATGCCTGAACTATGTGCAAAGGCATTAGCACCCACAATAGCTTTGTTTGGTTGCACCGGCATACGCATCTGCGAGCTGATCATACGGCTCATTTCGTAAAAGTTTTTGGCATTTACGTTTGTGTAAAGACCAAGCGCCGCATGTGTTTTAAGCACCATTACTACTTCTTCGATAGAAGTATTACCCGCACGCTCGCCGATACCGTTGATGGTACCTTCAATCTGGCGGGCACCGTTCTGCAAACCTGCGATAGAATTAGCGGTAGCTAAGCCTAAATCGTTATGGCAATGTACAGAGATAATAGCCTTATCAATGTTCTTAACGTTCTCTTTCAGAAACTTGATCTTAGCACCATACTGATCAGGCAAACAGTAGCCGTTTGTATCCGGAATGTTCACAACGGTAGCACCGGCAGCAATCACAGCCTCAACCATTTGCGCCAGGAAAACCACATCCGCACGACCTGCATCTTCGGCATAAAACTCAATGTCTTCAACTGCCTTTTTGGCGTATTTTACAGCTTCAACCGCACGCTCAAGGATCTCCTCGCGGGTACTGTTGAATTTGTGCTTAATGTGCTGGTCTGATGACCCTATACCCGTGTGGATACGCGGGTGCTTGGCATATTTTAAAGCCTCAATGGCTGAATCGATATCGCCTTTATTGGCACGGGTAAGTGCACAAACGGTTGGTGCTGATACCGCTTTAGAGATCTCCACAACACTTTGGAAATCGCCGGGACTTGATACCGGGAAACCTGCCTCAATAATATCCACGCCAAGCGTTTCCAGCTCGCGGGCAATCTCTATCTTTTCTGGGGTTGTTAACTGGCAACCCGGTACCTGCTCGCCATCGCGAAGCGTGGTGTCAAAAACGTAAACGCGGTTTGGATCGTGTAACATATTTTTAGATTTGAGATGTGAGATATGAGATTTGAGACCTCGTACCTTCCATCAGATTTTAATTGTTTTCTTTATTACTCTCAAATTGATAGTGAGCTTATCTCATATCTCACATCTCAATTCTCATATTTATTCTTTAACAGCTGTAAATCTTAATCTCACATAGTCTGCGTACCATTGGCCATTCTCGATGTAGTGCGGCTCAAGCAGTTCGGTAACTTCTGTAAGCATTTGTTTTTTCTCTTCTTCGGGTATGCCAACCAAATATAACGGCGCAAACATGGTGATCCATTTAGCCACGCCCTGGTCGCCATCCTGCAGCGGTGTTTTACGGTCGAAATGCGCCGCAAATGTAACCCTGAAGCCTTGCGCCTCTAAACGTGCAGCATACTCTGCTAACGACGGGAAATACCATACCTCGGTTTTGGCTTGTTTAGCATATCCGTGATTAACAAGCACCTGTTTAGTGGCTGCTATCAGTTTGCTCACATTGCCTTTACCACCCATCTCGGCCACAAAACGGCCACCGGGTTTAAGGGCATTGTAAACGCTTTTGATCACGGCATCAGCATTGCGGATCCAGTGCAGGGTAGCGTTTGAAAACACGGCATCAAACTTCTCTTCAAACTGAAAATCGGCGCCATCGGCTACAAAATAATCTACGTTGCCATAAGTTTCCCTTGCCTTTTTCACCATCTCAGGCGACGAATCTATACCTGTAGCAACAGCACCCAATTTGTGTATCTCGTTTGTTAAATGGCCGGTACCACAACCCAGATCAAGGATGTGCTCGCCGGGTTTAACATCGAGCATCTCCAACACACTCTCGCCGTATTGAAATACGAAAGCATGTTTGTTATCATATAATTCAGCGTTCCACTTCATTTTTAGTTCAATCGTTCACTGGTTCATCAGTATCTGCACATTTCCGAGCCCCCTCTAAATCTCCCCCGATAGGGGAGACTTTATTAAAGTTTATTTTAAGCCATCCCTCTCGGGGAGGGTTTGGGTGGGGCTTCTTATAAATACTCCAGCACTTTTTGCCCCATGGCTTTGGTGCCTAATATTTTTGCTTTGTCGGTATTAGCATCTGCGATGTCGCCGGTGCGGTAGCCTTGTTTTAATGTTTTGTCGATAGCGTCTGTTATCTTTTTCGCTTCGTCTTTTAGGCCGAAGCTGATCTCAAGCATCAGCGCAACCGATAGGATAGAGGCCAGCGGGTTAGCCTTGTCCTGACCGGCAATATCATGCGCCGAACCGTGGATAGGCTCAAAGAAACCGGTACCATCACCAACTGAAGCCGATGCCAACATACCCATAGATCCTGCTATCTGCGAAGCTTCATCGGTAAGGATATCACCAAAAAGGTTGGCGGTTAATACCACATCAAACTTCTTAGGGTTTTTAACCAGCTGCATGGCCGCGTTATCAATAAACATGTGCTCAGTTTCTACATCAGGATATTGTTTGGCAATTTCCTGTACTACCTCGCGCCACAGGCGTGAGGCTTCTAGTACGTTAGCCTTATCAACCGAACATAATCTTTTACCGCGTACGCGCGCTGCTTCGTAAGCTTTAATAGCGATACGCTCCACTTCGTAACGTGAATAGATCATCAGGTCAGAAGCGGTATTGCGGTCTTCGCTGCGTTTCTTTTCGCCGAAGTAAACATCACCGGTCAGTTCACGGAAGAATAGGATATCAGTGCCGCGAAGTATCTCCGGTTTCAAACTTGATGCATCCAGCAGTTCATCAAACAGCATGATAGGACGCAGGTTGGCATATAACCCCAGTTCCTTACGAATCTTTAATAACCCTTGCTCCGGGCGTACCTTTGCCGACGGGTCATTATCATATTTAATATGGCCGATAGCTCCAAACAGGATGGCATCGCTTGCTTTTGCTTTTTCAAGCGTTTCATCAGGCAATGGATTGCCGGTAGCTTCTATACCTGCATGACCCATCAGCGCCTCGTCAAACGTAAACTCGTGGCCAAAATCAGCACCAATTTTTTCTAAAACCGCTTTACCCCAGGTTGTCACCTCAGGGCCAATACCATCTCCTGGTATTACTAATATGTGTTTTTGAACTCCCATGTAATCTTTTCCGTTTTTGCGACCAATTAGCTTAAGAGCCTCACCCTGCACTCTCCAAAGGAGAGGGTTCCTTTTTGCTTAAGTCCTCTCTTTTGGGGAGGATTTAGGTGAGGCTATCTGCTTCGTTCCTCGCAATGACGCGTTGTTGTTTATTATCTGTTAATTCCGCGCACTTCTTTTAGTTTCATTACCATTTGTTGTGCGTGGGTTGGTATCCATTTGTTATATTCTTCAATTGCTTTAAGGCGGTCGGCGTTGCTAATGTAGCCTTCGTCAACTATCTGGTCCATTTGCGCAACAGACGACCAGATGCCCACCTTATGTTCAAAGTTTGCATTGTCTTTTATGTAAATCTCGTTAGCCTCAAGTACCTCGATATCCTGCAAACCGGCTTCTTTAAAGAGCCCGGGCAAACTATCAGCCATCATGTTATCCATGCCGGCCTCAGAACGCCATCTCAGGAAGGTGGCGTAGAACTGCCGCATGCTCGCAGGTGGTTTGGGCTGCCATTCCAGTGCCTCGTGGTTATAATCGAGGATAGATAGGATGCCGCCGGTTTTTAATAAGCTCTTCAGCTTGTTTACGGCTTTCTGCGGATCGCTTAGCCATTGCAGCGTTCTTGCGCTTACGATCAGGTCGAATTTCTCTTCCGGTTCGTAAGTGTATAGATCTGCGTGATGCAACTCAAGGTTTTCTATCTCAGTGTAAGTTTCCCTGCCGCTTTCAATAAAGTATTGGGTATTATCAATGCCCGTAACCTTACCTGTTGGCCCAACGAGTTTTGCTATATCTTTTGATGTAGCACCGGTACCGCAGCCCGCATCAAGCACGCACAGCCCCTGTTTTAGCAGTGGCCGTAATGTGGCATAATCGGCGGCCAAACTGCGCTCATCGAACAGTTTTGCAGTACCTTTGCCTTCGCGTTTTATTTCTTTTTGTTCTACGGTCATTACTTCGTTGTCATTGGCTTCGCTGTCATTGGGGCATTAGGTCATTGGTAAGTAACTAATCACTAATCTCCAATCACTATTCACTGCGCAGCCTCAAATTCTTCAATTTTATTTTTTTGGCTAAGGATGTAATCGATATCATCATAGCCGTTTATCATGCAGGCTTTTTTGTAAGGATTAACCTCAAAACTTTCCTGTTCGCCGGTGGCCGAGATCTTAATGAACTGGTTTTCCAGGTCTATCTCGACTTCGGCGGTATGATCAGCAGCTACAGCATCAAATATCTTTTGCAGGAAATCGTCGCTTACCTGTACGGGCAACAAGCCGTTGTTAAGGGCGTTGCCTTTAAAAATGTCGGCAAAAAAGCTGCTTACCACGGCATCAAAGCCGTAGTCGGCAATGGCCCAGGCGGCATGCTCGCGGCTACTACCGCAACCAAAGTTTTTGCCTGCTACCAACACCTTACCGCTGTAGGTAGGGTTGTTGAGTACGAAATCAGGTTTCGGCTGATCGTTATCGTCAAAACGCCAGTCGCGGAACAGGTTGTTACCAAAACCATCGCGGGTAGTGGCCTTTAAGAAACGAGCCGGGATGATCTGGTCAGTATCAATGTTCTCGATTGCCAAGGGTACCACCGGTGTTTGTATGTGTTTGAATATTTTAGTCGCCATTGTTTAATTATCTGTTCGTCATTGCGAGGTACGAAGCAATCGCTTTAAGCAAATCCGCTCTGTATAGTTCGGAGATTGCTTGGTGCCTCGCAACGACGCGTGGTTAAACCAATTCCTCTTCCTTTAAAAACTCCCTTATATCGGTAACCTTACCGGTAATTGCACTTGCAGCAGCCGTAAGCGGGCTGGCCAGGAAGGTGCGGCTGTTAGGGCCTTGCCTACCTTCGAAGTTGCGGTTTGAGGTTGATACACAATATTTACCTGCAGGTATCTTATCCTCATTCATACCCAGACATGCGCTGCAACCAGGTTCACGGAGCGGGAAGCCTGCTTCGTTAAAGATCTTATCCAGACCTTCGCGGATGGCTTGTTCCTGTACTTGTTTTGAGCCAGGTACTACCCAAACTGTAACGTTATCTGCTTTGTGTTTGCCTTTTACAAATTCGGCAACCTGGCGCAGGTCTTCGATACGGGAGTTGGTACAGCTGCCGATGAAAACGTAATCGATAGGTTTGCCTAACAACGTTTCATCATCATGCAGGCCCATGTAATCAAGGGCCTTTTTGTATGATACCTGCTCTTTTACATCAAAAGAGGCAGTCTCAGGTACGTGTTGCGTAACACCGATGCCCATACCCGGGTTGGTACCGTAGGTGATCATCGGTTCAATATCTTCTGCGCGGAAGCTTAGCACGCTGTCAAACTGTGCATCCTCGTCAGAATAAAGTGTTTGCCAGTAAGCAACGGCTTTGTCCCAATCTTCACCTTTAGGAGCAAATTCGCGGCCTTTAACATAGTTGATGGTGGTTTCATCAGGCGCGATCAAACCGCAACGGGCACCCATTTCGATGCTCATGTTGCAGATGGTCATGCGGCCTTCCATGCTTAACGAACGGATGGTATCGCCGGCGTATTCAACGGCATAACCGGTACCGCCTGCAGCAGAGATCTGGGCAATGATGTAAAGGATGATATCCTTTGCACCAACGCCGTTCTGCAGCTTGCCATTTACTTCAATTTTCATACGTTTAGGGCGCGATTGCAGCAGGCATTGGGTAGCCAAAACCTGTTCAACCTGCGATGTGCCGATACCGAATGCAATGGCACCAAAAGCGCCGTGCGTAGAGGTATGGCTGTCGCCGCAAACGTAAGTACCGCCGGGGCGGGTGATGCCCAGTTCAGGGCCTATAACGTGGACGATACCCTGGTACGGATGGCCCAGACCGTAAAGTTCAATGCCGAACTCTTTACAGTTTTTGGTAAGCATATCTACCTGGTATCGGGAAAGTTCTTCTTTAATGGGGAGATGCTGGTCCCAGGTTGGGACGTTGTGATCGGCTGTGGCAACGGTTTGTTGCGGCCTGAAAACCGGTAACCCTCTTTGGCGCAAACCATCAAATGCCTGCGGACTGGTTACCTCGTGAATAAAGTGCGTGTCGATGTACAAGATATCCGGGAAGCCTTCAGAGCTACTGACGACGTGTGCGCCCCAGATCTTATCAAATAATGTTTGTCCCATGTTTTTTATTTTTATAAAAAT
>JAESTD010000122.1 GCA_016763755.1 Mucilaginibacter sp. | reverse complement strand
GGGTTTTTAAATCAATATCGGTATAAAAATATAAGGTGTAATATAGACGGGTTGAGGGTTTGCAGGTGTCGAATTTAACTCACCCGGTCTGCGCTACGCTCAACCACCCTCTCTTCGCTGCGCGAAAAGAAGGTAAATTTGAAGCCCCTCTCCTTTGGAGAGGGGTTTGGGGAGAGGCTTCTTTGCAACGCGGACCGGGTGATTCCACTCTGCCCGCGCCTAATAATCCGCCAGTATAATAACATTATCGTTTATCGGTTCAATTTTCTCACGCCCTTTCAAGAAGCTTAAGCCCACCACAAAACTGAAACCTGCCACTTCGCCTCCCATCTCTTTGATCAGTTCGCTGGTGGCGGTAACGGTGCCTCCGGTAGCCAGCAGGTCATCGTGGATGAGGATGCGGTCGCCGGGGTTAAAGGCATCGGTATGGATCTCGATAGTAGCCGTGCCGTACTCCAGTTCGTAGATCTTTTGGTTTACTGTATAAGGCAGTTTACCGGCCTTACGTACCGGTATAAACGGGATGCCTAAGCGCGTAGCCAAAGTCAGCCCAAATAAAAACCCACGACTTTCAACACCTGCAATGGCGTCGATCTTCATTTCCTTAACCCGTTGCATAAAAGCCTCGGTAATGTTGTGGCAAAGCTGCGGGTCTTTCAATATCGGGGTGATATCTTTAAAGATGATGCCCGGCTTCGGAAAATCGTGAATATCGCGTATGGCGTCCTTAATCTGCTGTTCTATCATTTGAAAAGTAAATAGGGTTCAATTTTACGCAAAATTTGGGCATCTATTATGGCAATGTTTGCTAAATCATCCATATCGGTATAATTGCCATGTTCTTTGCGATACTCTATAATGGCATTCACCTGCTTATAATTAAGATACGGCATCGGTCGTAGTTTATCAAATGTGATGGTGTTGATATCTATTTTCCGGATGCGCCTGGCATCTAACCTCACCTGCTCTTTTATCTCGGCATATTTCACATCATCCAGCCCGTAAACTTCTTTCAGTTGTTCTTTATTTACAAAGCCGCCTAAACGCTCGCGGTAATAAATAATACGTTTGGCAAAAGCGCCGCCGATACCTTCTATTTTGGTAAGTTGTGCAGAATCAGCGCTGTTAAGTTCGATGATCTTCAACGCTTCAGATTTGGGTTTATAGATAATGATGAATGGTGCCAGCCGGGCATAATCAACTTTGGTTAATCCGTAGATCTTTTGCAGGTCATCCGCTTTGCGGAAACGACCGCCTTTGGCTGTATAGTTTTTAATGATCTGTGCTTGCTTAGTTGTAAGGCCCAACTTTTGCCAATCGGCATAAGAAGCACTATTGGGGTCGAACCTGAATAATACGCCCGTAGTTGTAACCGTTTTAATTTGAGGATTAGCCTTCTCTAACTCAGCTACAGCCGCAGCGAAAGCCTTTTCATTTATTGTAGTATCTTTGCGTAGCCTTTGATAAACGTATGGCGCTGCTAAAACCAGCACTATCAGCAACAGGAGAACAACTAAACCGTTCCACTCTCTTTTGGTGATGGAAAAATGTTCTTTTAGCTGTTTTTTCATGCTGATAGATAAGGCTATTGATGCGTGAAATTAGTAATTTTAATACGTTTTTAAGCGTTATACCCTACAAATGAAGATAATAACCACCGAAGAGTTTGCCAAAGCCACCAAACTGGATAAGCTTAAAATGCCCGGGCTTGCAGCGCTGTTGATGGAAGTGATGAAGATAAACCAGGTGAACGACCTGTTTGCCCAGGCCCAGCCCAAACAAGGCCCCGAATTTGTGGATGCCATTTTAGAAGGCTGCGGCATTACCGTTGATTTTGACGAAAGCGAACTGAAACACCTGCCTAAAGACGGCGCCTTTATCGCCATTGCCAACCACCCCTACGGTGGTATTGAGGGCATGGTACTGTTAAAAATGCTCACCATGGCAAGGCCCGATGCCAAGCTGATGGCCAACTTTATATTAAAGAAGATCCCCAACCTGGCCGAATACTTTGTGGCAGTAAACCCCTTTGAGAATGTTGAGCATTCATCAAGCATCAGCGGGTTAAAAACCACTTTAGAGCTGCTTAACAACGGCACGCCGATAGGTATTTTCCCTGCGGGAGAGGTATCAACCTTTAAAGTAGAGAAACGCGAAGTTACCGACCGCCTGTGGCACCCGGTTGTGGGCAAGATCATCGCCAAGGCCAAAGTGCCTGTGGTGCCTATCTATTTCCACGGCAATAACGGCCTGCTGTTTAACCTGCTGAGCATGATACACCCTACACTACGTACGGCTAAGCTGCCATCAGAATTGTTTAACAAGCAGGGCCATACCATTAAGCTACGTATTGGCAAGCCCATAAAGTTTAATGACATCCCCGACAACAATAACAGTGGCAAGATACTCAACTACCTGCGCGCAAAAACCTACGCCTTAGGTGCGGGGCTGGATGAAGAGAAAAAGATCTTTAGCCCCCGCAATTTGTTCAAGATAAAGAAGCTGCCAGAGGCAATTGTGCCCGAGACAGCTGCCGATAAATTGGAGAAAGAAGTAGAACCACTTCGCGAGAATTACCGCGTTTGGGTGGAGAAAAACTACGAAGTGTTTATCACTCCCACTTCGGAGATCCCTTGCATCATCCGCGAGATCGGTCGTTTGCGCGAGATTACTTTCCGCGAGGTTGGTGAGGGTACCAATAAAGAAACCGACCTTGACGAGTACGATATTTACTACCACCACCTTTTCATCTGGGATACCGAGGGCAAAGCCATTGTAGGTGCATACCGCATTGGCCTTGGCGATGAGATCTTCTACAGCGTTGGTAAAAAAGGTTTCTACATCAACGAGTTGTTTAAGCTTAAAGAGCAGTTCACCCCTGTATTGAAAAAAAGCCTGGAACTTGGCCGCTCGTGGATCCGTAAGGAGTATCAGCAAAAACCCCTGCCATTGTTTTTGCTTTGGAAAGGCATCTTGAAATACGTGATAGATAACCCGCGCTACCGTTACCTGATTGGCCCGGTGAGCATCAGCAACAGCTTCTCAACCTTCAGTAAATCGCTTATTGTAGACTATATAAACCGTAACCACTTTGACCATGATATGGCCCAGCTGGTTAAGCCCCGCAAAAAATTTAAGGCAAACTTTGAGAACATCGATACCGATGCACTCCTTGCTGCGGGCGATTCATTCAAAGGCCTTGATGCCCTGATATCTGAAGTGGAGACCCACAGCATGAAGATACCTGTATTGCTTCGTCAGTATATTGGTCTCAACGCCAAGATCATCAGCTTCAACATCGACCCCAAATTTGCCGATTGCCTGGACGGATTCCTGGTGCTGGATCTGCAAAAAGTACCGCAGGATATGCTGGAGAAGTTGGGTAAGAATTTATAAACAATAAAGGCGGTGCTGATGCACCGCCTTTTCTTTTATCAAATATGTCATTGCGAGGAGCGGCAGCGACGTGGCAATCTCATAAGCAGGTCAGCGAGCTTGTCCTATGAGATTGCCGCACTACGCTCGCAATGACATATTGGTGAGTTTATTTAAAAACTCTGTCATTTCGAGCAAGCAGCAGGGTCGTTTTCGTGCTGGCCGTAGGTGTTCCCGCTTCCCGGCAAACTGGCCCAGATGTTCGACACCCGATCCACCGCAGCCGAGAAGTCGCCCGACTCG
>JAESTD010000121.1 GCA_016763755.1 Mucilaginibacter sp. | reverse complement strand
GCGAGGAGAACCGTAACGAAGTGGAGCTCATCGAAGATAAATCTTGTTAGATAAGACAAGTAACCTTGCTTAGCATCAATAACAGGATTTCTCCTCGTTCCTCGTTCGAAATGACAAAAAATTTCGTAAAAGCTCTTCTCCTTGTCGAAGAAGCCCCACCCAAACCCTTCCCGAAAGGAAGGGCTTAAGAAAGAACTTTAAAAAAGTCTCCCCTATCGGGAGAGATTTAGAGGGGGCTTTGTTCAATCGCAGTGCCCCCCTTCCTTTGGAGAGGGGTAAGAGTGAGGCCAAAAAAAGCCTGCCGGGTTATCCGGCAGGCTTCAGATATAAATTATATATAGATATTACCATCTGCGACCATGACCAAAGTGATGGCCACGACCACGGTAATAGTGTTCTCTGTAAACTACACGGTTAACCACAACCGGGCGGCGATAATAACGCGGGCCATAATAAGCCGGACGATAATATCTCCGTACCACTACAGGGCGTTCATAATAAACCGGCTCAGGGGCAGGTTCATAATAAACCGGGGCCGGCTGCTCATAATACACGTGCCTAACCGGTAAATTAACTCCAATACCTATACTCACCTGTGCTTTGGCAAACTGTGCGCTTACTGTTAAAACAAGTGCTATAATTGATATTTTTAAGGTTTTCATAACAAGTAGATTTAGTTACAATTATTGTTTCATTTGCAGGTATGACCTTATAAATGAGCCAGGGTTTAATAAAAACCTACTCTTTTTTAGAATACTAATGCTCGTACAAGTGAAGCCTGTTGCGTAAAACACTCATTTCCTGCTGCATATCTTCCAGTTTTTGCAACAAATTATTTATGGTAGCTACACCCGCTTCGTTTATTTCTAATTGGGTATGCAAGCGCACCAAGCGCTCCAGTTTGCGGATATCATCAATCGGGATACATTTAGTTTTATTGACTCGGGTAACTTTTACCAGCCCGGCTTCGGCCAGGTAATCAACAAAGGTGTATTCTACATTATGGTACACGCAAAAATCATCAACAGTAATTACTTGCTCTGTTTTCATGGTGCTTATAATTTGGCCAGTTTTTCAAATAATTCTTTCTGCTCTGCGGTGAGGCTGGTTGGGAGCTGCACGTTATAGGTAAGATACAGATCGCCAAATTGCCCGTCTTTTTTGTATAGAGGCATTCCTTTACCCTTCAGCTTTACCTTGGTTCCGTTTTGTGTGCCGGGTGCCACTTTCAGTTTTACTTTTCCGCTCAGGGTTTCGGCAGTAAGTTCGCCGCCCAATACAGCGGTGTAGAGGTCGAGCGTAATGTTTTTATGCAGGTCGTTACCGGTGCGTTTAAATTCGGCATCCTCGGCGATTGAAAACTTAATGTACAGGTCTCCTGCAGGTGAGCCATTACTCCCCTCGCCGCCATGACCGGCAATTTTTATGGTTTGCCCGTTCTCAAGGCCGGCCGGAATTGTTAAGCGGATCTTTTTCCCGTTAACGGTGAGTGTTTGCTTTTCAGATTTCAGTACGTCGCGCAGGTTCAGTTGTAAATCTGCGTTAAGATCATGCCCACGGTAACGTGCAGATCGCTTGCCGCCACCCCCACCGCCGCCAAACATCGAACTAAAGAAATCGGAGAAGCCACCTCCTCCACTCCCGCCGAAATCAAAATCGCCAAAGTCCTGCGCCGAGCCACCTTCATACGTATAGCCACGGTTTTGCTGCTGTTGGTGGCGTTGCTGTTCGTAGGCTTCGCCGTGCTGCCAGTTTTCGCCGTACTTGTCATATTTCTTGCGTTTTTCGGGATCGCTTAAAACTTCGTTAGCCTCATTAACCTGTTTAAATTGTTTTTCGGCTTCGGCGTCGTTAGGGTTTACGTCCGGGTGATATTTGCGTGCTAGCTTACGATAAGCGCTTTTTATTTCCTTATCGGTAGCGGTTTTCGCTACATCTAACACCTTATAATAATCAATAAATGCCATAGCTAAATAATGTAATACTTAAACCTGCAAAGGTTGAAAATGTGTGCAAAGTTAACCGCGTTTTATATATTTTAGACAACCATTAACTTAACTGATGACAGCATCCACCCAAACCGAATTTAAAAGCAGCCCTACAGCTTATCTCAATGCCCTGCGTATATTTGCCTGTTTTATGGTACTGGTGGTACACTCCGGCGAGTTTTTCTACATCGGCGACCAGGGCAAGATCATCCGTGAGCATTATGTTTGGGTAAACAATTACGGCAGTTTTATGTGGGCTTGCGTTCCGCTTTTTGTGATGGTCTCGGGCTATTTGCTGTTGCCGATAAAAGAAGATGCCGCAACTTTTTACAAACGACGCTTTACCCGTTTGCTTGTGCCATTCCTGCTTTGGAGTGCCATGTATGCGATAGTGCCCTTTGTATTAGGAACCGCAACTGCCAGCCAGATGTGGCACGACTTATGCATGATCCCCTTAACTTTTTCGCCCAGCGCAGGGCACTTGTGGTTTGTTTATATGTTTATAGGCGTTTACCTGTTTATCCCGATATTTTCGCCATGGGTACAGCAGGCTTCAAAGCAGTTTAAACAAGTGTTTTTGTTGATATGGGCAGTAACCTTGTGCATGCCCTACATCAAAACATTCGTACCCGAAGTTTGGGGCGAGGCCTTTTGGAATAAGTACCATACCGGTTATTATTTTTCGGGATATATTGGCTACCTTTTACTGGGCCATTATATTAAAGCACACGTCAATATTTCTAAATCTGCAGGTTTAGTTTGGGGGTTGGTATTTATACTCGTTGGATACCTGATCACCAACTTCGTTTTTGCCCACCAGATGCCGATAGCTAAAGACATTCCCCAACTGGAACTTTCATGGGCGTTCCCAACCATCAATGTAGCAATGATGGCGACAGGATTATTTTTAATTTTCAGAACTATCACCTTTAAAAGCGCCGCGGCAGAGAAGTTTACTGCAGGCGTGTCGGGTTTAACTTATGGGATGTACCTGGCGCATATATTGGTGCTGGTACAATTGTATCCGTTGATAAACGCCTGGATCGGGCAGCCTGTGGCGGTTATTCCAGTTTTAGCTGCGTGCACATTTGTGGTAACTTATATCCTGATAAAGTTGCTATCGTACTTGCCGGGGAGTAAGTATATTGTGGGGTAGGGATTTCCGGTAATGTCATTGCGAGCGTAGCGTGGCAATCTCATAGGACAAGCAAGTTCTATCGCCTATGAGATTGCCACATCGCTGTCGCTCCTGGCAATGACACATAGTTAGAATAAACTATTTGAGTTTGGTATTGTTATCCTCTCATAATAAATGCTAAAACCATGAAAACCATAACCGTACCCGGCGACCCATCTACACTTACCGCAGTGATGGTACCAATGAATGAAATAGAATATCACGACCACGAGACCATCCGCATCCTGTCATCAGATAGTAATGCATCGGTAGAAAAAACTATTTTCCGCGTTGTTGATGGCGGCGAAAATAAGTGGGAGTTGCAGTTTGAGTAAGCCGTTTCGTTGGTTACTTTTTAAAATTGTTGGTGAAAATCTTGTAACCCCAACCTTTTTGTTGCGGGATATCCTCTAATAATATAGGGAAAGTGGTATAAATATCACCGCTACGATATTTAACGTTTTGCTGGTATTTTCTGCCATCCTCGTCTTCAAATAATAACCTATTTAACACAAACTCTGGTTTGATGATTGAAGATATGGGAATCTCCAAATCCATAATGCGGGGATCGTCAGTTACGTCCCAGGCGTTATGCTTTGATGAAAATGCGGCAAGTAATTCTCCTTGTTCGTTAAAAGTATCAATGGTTATTTTAACAGCAATAGCATTTGTTAAGATGATGCTATAAACCATTCCGGTATGCTTACCTGCTACCGGCTTTATTAAGAAATTTGGCCTTACATCTCGCCTGTGCTTTTCAATAGACAATCGGTTAAGGTTAAGCTGCTGCTTATAAATATGAGTTTGCTGTTTAAATGACCTGGAAATATAAATAATACCAATAATGGTAGCAGTAAAGCCAGCCATTGAAAATATAGCTTGTATAGCATTGGGATCACCTTTTAAAAAATCTGCAAATAATTTGTACCAATGCATATGTTTCTCAACTCAATATCTCTGCAATCTCATCAAAACCTTTCTCACTTGCAAGATCGGCGGGGAGTTTGCCGCCCTCCATGCGAATATCCACCTGGGCGCCGTTTTCCAATAGCAAAATAAGTAACTCAAGGTTACCGTTTTGTGCGGCGGAATGCAATGGCGTGGCACCCGAACGTTGTTTCACATTCACGTTGGCACCGTTTTCAACCAGCATGCGGGCAGTACTGGTAAAATCGCCCGCCGCAGCCGAATGCAGCGGATAAACATTAAAGCCGTTGTCTGATGGTTTGTTTACATCCGCACCTTTCAGCACCACGTAACGCGCAATATCATAATGTCCAAAATAGCAGGCCAGTCCGAGGGCTGTAAAACCATCCTCAGCATAATAATCTATCCGGCCGGGATGGGCCGTTATCAGGTAAGCCACATTATCAAAGGCACCTGCCGCCGCAGCCTCAAAAAGATCGGGATTAGTTACGTGCTCGAGCAATAATTCGGTTACCTGCGGCTTTTTGTAATAACACGATAACATCAACGGAGATACATTTAAGCTGGTTTTGGCAGTTGCCAGTTCAGGTTGGTTAGCCAACAGGGTTTGTAATTGCTCCAGGTCGGCGTTGGCAATGTATTCTTCGAGATTTTCTATGCTCATTTAATATCAATAATAATAAAAATATCTGTTTTATTTAATAACCCTATATCTAAACATAAGGCAACTAAAAACTGCCAACTCCTACATTATTGTTTCTTCTTAGATTTTGAATAACTTTATATTTGCAAAAACCACGAGTGAAGGATGCCGTCCAAAGGAAATCAATTTCGATCTAACAGCTTTAAAGAAGAAAATCAACCACGCGAAACCGGCGGCAAAAAACCGCAGCGCGAGCGGCCTGCCAAACAGCAGCAAACCGAGCGCCTGCCCATGTTTGACCTGCGCGATGGCCGCATCATCAAAATAGTAGGCCTGTTCTCGCTGGTAATGTCTGTGTTTTTCCTTATCGCTTTTACATCCTATCTTTTTACCTGGCAGCAAGATCAAAGCTATGTATCTAAAGCCAATGGCGGTTGGGGTAACTTGTTCAAAACCACCAAAGAGCTTTTAGATAACGGCGTTGCCAACCCTATGGTTGATAACTGGCTGGGTAAATTTGGTGCGCTGCTATCAAACCAGTTCATTTTTGAGTGGTTTGGCGTGGCGTCTTTTCTGTTCGTATTCATCTTTTTTATTATAGGCTACCGCCTGCTGTTCAAGATCAGGCTATTCTCGGTAAGCAAAATGCTGGCATACACCCTTTTCAGCATCGTTTTCATATCGGTTACCATTGGTTTTGTACACGCCTTTTTGTCAGACTATCCGCACTTTGCAGAAGGTAACTTTGGTTTCTGGACCAACCGTTTACTTGCTGCGCAGATAGGCCAATCGGGTACGGGTTTTCTATTAATATTCCTGGCATTAGCCGTTCTAGTTATCGCTTACAACATCGACTTTAAACTTCCAGCCCGCAAACAACGCCTTAATGATGATGTGGCCCCTGTTATAGCCCCTGAGCCCGTTGAGCTGGAGAACGAAGATATTTCTATCCCGGTTGAGTGGCCGCGCAATGGTGCCAACAACCGCGTAAAAGATATGCTGGCTGCAGAAGCCGCCGCCGCGGCAGTTGTTGAGCCAGTGGTGCAGCAACAAGTAATGCCTACCCCGGTAAATACCTATCACGAACCGGTGGTACTTACGCCTGACACGACCGCCATTCAGGAAGTTGAAGAAGAAAACGAGATACCGCTTACTATCGATGTAGAACGCCCTAACCCGGTGATGAGCATCGAGGAAAGCGATACCGATAAAGCTAAAAGCCTGGTTGAACAATTTGGCATGTATGACCATAAGCTGGATCTTGCTTCATACAAATTGCCTACGCTTGATCTGTTAGAGAACTACGGCACGGCCAAAATTTCGGTTGATGCAGATGAACTGGAAGCCAACAAGAACAAAATTGTTGAGACGCTTAACCACTATAACATCGAGATCGATAAGATAAAAGCTACCATAGGCCCAACGGTTACGCTGTATGAGATTATACCTGCGCCTAGTGTGCGTATCTCCAAAATTAAAAACCTTGAGGATGATATAGCGCTTAGCCTTGCCGCTTTGGGTATTCGTATCATTGCGCCGATGCCGGGTAAGGGTACTATTGGTATAGAGGTGCCCAACCAGCATCCTGAAATGGTTTCCATGCGATCGGTACTGGCTACCGAGAAATGGCAGACCAACACCATGGACTTACCTATTGCCCTCGGTAAAACTATCTCTAACGAAGTATTTATTGCCGACTTAGCTAAAATGCCCCACTTGCTTGTTGCGGGTGCTACCGGCCAGGGTAAATCAGTTGGTATCAATGCCATATTGGTATCGCTACTGTACAAACGCCACCCTGCCGAGCTAAAGTTTGTGCTGGTGGATCCAAAAAAAGTAGAGCTAACGCTTTTCCGTAAGATTGAAAGGCACTTTTTGGCCAAACTGCCTGATGATGGCGATGCCATTATCACCGATACCAAAAAGGTTGTAAACACCCTCAACTCGCTTTGTATTGAGATGGACCAGCGTTACGACCTGCTGAAAGATGCACAGGTACGTAACCTTAAAGAGTATAACGCCAAGTTCGTAAACCGTAAAATAAGCGACCCTGAAAAACATCGCTACCTACCGTTCATCGTACTGGTTATTGATGAGTTTGCAGATCTGATGATGACCGCCGGCAAAGAAGTGGAGCAGCCTATTGCCCGTTTGGCACAGTTGGCCCGTGCGGTGGGGATCCATTTGGTTATTGCTACGCAAAGGCCTTCGGTTAACGTAATTACCGGCACAATTAAAGCCAACTTCCCGGCGCGTTTGGCCTTTAGGGTATTATCAAAGATCGATTCGCGCACCATCCTGGATGCAGGCGGTGCAGATCAGTTGATCGGTCGTGGTGATATGTTATTATCAACAGGTAGCGATCTTATCCGTTTGCAGTGTGCTTTTGTAGATACACCTGAGGTAGAAAAAATATCAGACTTCATCGGCAATCAGCGCGGTTATCCTACTGCCTTGCTATTGCCAGAGTACGTTGGCGACGGCGAAGCCGGAAGCGGCCCTAAAGAGTTTGACCCTGATGACCGCGATGCCATGTTTGAAGAAGCTGCACGTTTAATTGTATTGCACCAACAAGGTTCAACATCGCTTATCCAGCGTAAAATGAAGTTGGGTTATAATCGTGCAGGCCGTATCATCGATCAGTTGGAAGCCGCCGGCATTGTGGGCCCGTTTGAGGGCAGCAAGGCACGCGATGTATTATTCCCTGATGAGTACAGCCTGGAGCGCCACCTCGAAGAATTACAAAAACCGCGCGATTAAACCAATTTATCTGCCATCGCTCTAAACCATTAGCAAGCATCATGGTTATCAGTGTGCTTTTAAATTTATACCGTACATGAAAAAAATTTTCGCATATATATTATTATTCGTCGTAACCGTGACATCGGCCTTTGCTCAAAAAGATGTTGAAGCAAAAAACATCTTAAATAAACTGAGCAAACAATACCGCACCTACGATGTGGTTAAAGCCGATTTTACGCTGAGTATCGATAATCAGCAGGCCGGTTTTAAAACAAATCAAAGCGGCACTTTGATCTCGCGCGCAAAAACAAATAAATACAAGGTAACGGTTTATGAACAGGGTAAAAAGACCGTTAACCAGGAGATCATCAGTGATGGTAAAAGCCAGTGGACTTACCTGCAGGATGCTAACGAAGTACAGCTGAGCAACGCCGATAACACTGAGGAAGGCTTTAACCCCGGCAAGATCTTCACCATTTACGAAACCGGTTACAAATACATCTACACCGGCCTGCAAAAAGTCGGCGGCAAAACCTACCAGGCGATAGACCTTACTCCTACTGCCGAAAAATCGAGCTATTTTAAGGTTAGGCTAATGATCGACAAAGCCAAAAACCAGTTGTACAGCGCCCAGATATTTGACAAGAACGGCAGCAAGTACACCTACGCACTGCGCAGCTTTACGCCTAATGTAAAAGTTGCCGAGAGCGTGTTTACGTTTGATAAAAAAGCGTATCCGAAAGCGGAGTTGGTGGATTTACGATAAGGTGTCTCCTTGATTGTGGGTATCTCCTTCGGAGCAAAGTTTTCTCTTGTGTTTGTTCTACAAAGCGGTTATCCCTACGGGACATCAAGCCTATTGGCATTGGCGAAGTTTGTCCTACTCTGTAGAACATCAAAAATTTTAATTCATGTTCAAGATTCACCATTCGTAGCTTGAAAATTTGCCCCAGGGGCTACCGCTTTGTAGAAAATAAATAATAAGATCATTTGCTCCGTAGGAGCTACTTAACTCTGCATTGATAAAGTAAATCGGACAAAATCCCTTGCTTTATCCGCGATCAAAAAGCCAACTTTTCGCATTTCTTCTGAAAAATATTTTCATACCAGTCTGCTCATCGGTACAAAAAACAGGTTTAGTTAATTTAAAGTTACTTTTTTACCACACGGTTCAAAAACCTTAAAATTACCATCCCTACAGGCATTTTGCTATATTTGGTTAAAACCAATATACCTGTAAATGCATCAACTGAAAGTAACTCCGCAGACTGTTCATGATACTTTGAGCAAACATATTTTAGCCGATGGTTTCGATCTTACGTTTGATATGGAACGCAGCCAGGGTGTACATATTTACGACGCTAAGAACGACCGTACCCTGTTAGATTTTTTTACCT
>JAESTD010000120.1 GCA_016763755.1 Mucilaginibacter sp. | reverse complement strand
TTGGCGATAATTTTAGTTTTACAGATAATACGGAGATTCCATTTGGCAGCAGCCAACGCTCTTTCAAATCATTCAGGCAGGCAGCAGCAGAAGCATCTATGTCGCGCTTTTATGGCGGCATTCATTACATGGAAAGCATTACACATGGCAATGAGCAAGGCAAAGAGGTTGGCGGCATCGTGATTAATAAAATAAAGGCAGCGGGCTTAGCGCCGTTTGTAAAATAACCCGCCTTATTTGCCTGGTGCCATGTGCATTGCTCTATTGTCGATAGATAATTACAAATATGAAAACAGTTCGCGTTTTATTATTCCTTTTAGTTTATTCGAAGTTGTTGCTGGCTCAGGAACACAATATGTCTGCTAACTATGTCGCGCCTTCTGATCCGGCGGTACAGGCTAAGCTTAAAAATTGGCAGAAATTAAAGTTTGGGCTCTTTATGCACTGGGGGACCTATAGCCAATGGGGTGTTGTAGAAAGTTGGAGCATCTGCCCCGAAGATGAAGGCTGGACACAACGCAAAGGTCCTTATGGTGCTACTTACAGCGGTTATAAAGCAGCCTACGAAAACTTGCAAACTACTTTCAATCCAACCAAATTTGCGCCCGAAAAATGGGTTAAAGCTGCCAAGGAAGCCGGTATGAAATATGTGGTTTTCACTACTAAACATCACGATGGGTTCAGCATGTTTGATACAAAACAAAGTGATTACAAGATCACATCAGGCAAAACGCCTTTCTCATCAAACCCGCGTGCTAACGTTACCAAAGAGATTTTCAATGCCTTCTCTAAAGAAAACTTTATGATAGGTGCCTATTTCTCAAAACCCGATTGGCATTCTGAAGATTACTGGTGGCCGTATTTCCCACCCAAGGATCGCAACGTAAACTATGACCCGGCCAAACACCCTGAGCGCTGGCAAAAATTTAAAGATTTTACTTACAACCAGATAGGTGAGCTGATGAGCGATTACGGAAAGGTAGATATCCTTTGGTTGGATGGAGGATGGGTTCGCCCTAAAAATACGATCGATATTATGGTTGACTGGCAAAAAGCTATAACCTTTAACCAGGATATCGATATGCCACGCATTGCCCAAATGGCACGCGCTAAACAGCCTGGTTTAATAGTGGTAGACCGCACCGTTGCCGGCGAGTACGAAAATTATACCACACCGGAACAGCAGGTACCCGCGCATCCTCTAAACTACCCTTGGGAAAGCTGTATCACCATGGGTAACTCATGGAGCTATGTGCCGGGCGATAAATATAAATCGGCAAATGAGATAGTGAACCTGCTGGTTAAGATCGTATCACGCGGGGGTAACCTGTTAATGAATATCGGCCCCGGCCCTGATGGCGACTGGGATCCGGTAGCTTACAGCAGGCTGGAGCAGATAGGCCAATGGATGAGCATTAATCAGGAAGGTATCTACAACTCGGTACCGGTTGCGCCATATTCAGAAAACAATATTTATTACACTAAGGCTGAGAACGGCAAAGCTGTTTATGCATTTGTTACCTCTGAAAATGAGAACGTAACGCTGCCTGCCTCTATCACCATGCATTTGCCAACGCCAAAAACTATAAAAAGTGTTAAGCTTTTAGGAACATCTGCCAAAGTTAAATGGACAAAAAAGGACGACAGTATCGTAATTGATGTCCCGTCGAATTTGCAAACTGCTAATGGTTTAAAACAGGCTGCGGCGTTCAAAATAGCATATTGATAATTTACATCTACAATAATAAAATGAAGGGATCTTGCAGGAGAGGAATTTCCGTATTCTTATTAGGCTTAAGCGGCATTTTTACGCAGCAACTATTTGCTCAAAGCAATCAGTACAATATTATTCCTTACCCAACTTCGTTAACAGCAGGGCAGGGGGTATTTACTATTACAGGTGCAACTCGTATCGATGCTGCCCCCGGTAAGTTCGATAACGAAGTAGCACAGCTTAACCAACTTATGGAACGCGGTTTAGGGGCTGCCCTGAAAACTGGTGATGGAGCCAAAAATATCAAAATGCAATATGATGAGGCTTTACCCACAGAAGGTTATCGTCTTAATATCACTCCTAACAAAATGGTGATGATTGCACGTACACCTGCAGGAATGTTTAGGGCAGTGGAGACCATCAGGCAGCTGTTGCCTGTTGGATTAGAAAATAAAACTGCTCATCTAAAAAGCTTAGTCCTGCCTGCAATAAGCATTACCGACCAGCCGGAGTTTGCATGGCGTGGGATGCACCTGGATGTATCGCGCCATTTCTTTTCTATCACCTACCTGCACAAATTCATTGATCTGATGGCGCTCTACAAGATGAATAAATTTCACCTTCACCTAACGGATGATCAGGGCTGGCGCGTGGAGATAAAGAAATATCCCTTACTAACCCAGCAAGGTGCATGGCGAACTTTCAATAACCAGGATTCTGCATGTATGAAGCGGGCTAAGGATAACCCGGATTTTGAAATCGATAAATCGCACATTATTCAGAAGGATGGTAAAACTTTGTATGGTGGTTTTTACACACAGGCGCAGTTAAAGGAACTGGTGGCTTACGCAGCATCAAAACATATCGAGATCATCCCGGAAATTGATATGCCGGGCCACATGATGGCTGCCATCAACTCGTATCCGTTTCTAACCTGCAATGGCGAGAATAAATTTGGCGAATTATTCTCTAAACCTATTTGCCCATGTAACCCGGCTACGTATGAATTTGCACAGAATATCTTTGATGAGATCATGCAGATCTTTCCATCACAATATATACACATAGGCGGTGATGAAGTTGACCGTACGGAGTGGGCAAAATCTGCCGAGTGCAAAGCGATGATGGAACGCGAAGGAATAAAAGATCTTGCCGGTTTGCATAGTTACTTCATCAACCGTATGGAGAAATACTTTAACTCTAAAGGCAAAAGATTAATCGGGTGGGATGAAGTGATAGAGGGTGGCATAAGCCCTACAGCTACGATCATGTATTGGCGCACCTGGGTGCCTGATGCACCGGTTAAAGCCGCCAAAAATGGAAACCCGGTTATTATGACACCCGGCGAACCGCTTTACTTTGACAACCCTGCCGACCAATACTCAATCTATAAAGTTTACCATTTTAACCCTATCCCGGCCAGGCTGAACAAAGAAGAAGCAAAAGCTATTATTGGAGCGCAGGCAAATCTGTGGTCGGAAGCTATACCTACAGAAAGCCGTGCCGATTATATGATAATGCCCCGCATGACCGCCCTTTCCGAAAGGTTATGGAACGGCAATGCCGAAAATTATGACAGCTATCTGAAAAGGATAACCGCCCAATACAAACGCCTTGATGCATTAAAAGTGCATTACCGTTTACCGGATATCCCGGGCATTGTTACTGAAAATGTTTTTACAGATAAGGCGGTACTTTCTATTAAAAAGCCAATGGCCGATATGACCATCAGGTATACAAATGATGGTAGTTTGCCCGAGGCTAAATCAATGATTTTGACAGGCCCGCTTACCATCACCAAAACATCAGGTATCAAGCTGGCAGCGTTCACACCATCAGGCTCGAGAGGCGACATTTACACGCTAAATTATAAAAAGCAAACTTTGGCTCCGGCAGTAAGTGCAAGTACCAAACCCGGATTGATCTGCGATTACTATAAAGCATACTTTAAACAAACATCATTAATTGAGGCCGGGAAAATTGACAGCACTTTTACCGCAAGCAATATTGTAGTGCCTGCATCAGTAAATGCACCCTCGTTTGCTTTGATCTACAAAGGCTATATCAATGTACCGCAAACCGGTATCTACACTTTCTATCTAACTTGCGATGACGGCGGTATCCTTAAAATTGCCGACCGTATGGTGGTTGATAACGATGGATTGCACTCCGCCCAGGAAAAGAACGGCCAAGTCGCGCTTGAGAAGGGACTGCAACCTTTCTTATTAAAGTTTATAGAAGGTGGTGGCGGCTTTTCGCTTAAACTAAAATATAGCTTTAACGGAAGTGCTCCCGTAGAGGTGCCTTCCGCTTGGTTTAAAAATTAAATTTGTACGCTTACTTACATATAATGAAAAATAAGTTCATACTACTTATAACACTTATATCCGCTACGCTTAATGCATCTGCACAAAAGAAACAGCCGGCACAAAGCCTAACCCGTTACGTTGACCAGTATATAGGCACTGGTTTCCATGGCCACGTGTTTGTTGGGGCTAACGTGCCTTTTGGCGCAGTTCAATTAGGGCCAACCAATATCTCTAAAGGCTGGGATTGGTGCTCGGGTTATCATATTTCAGATTCTACCATTATAGGTTTCCAGCATACACATTTGAGTGGTACGGGTATTGGCGATCTGGGCGATATTTCTTTTATGCCAACTACAGGCCCGGTGATTGTCAATAAAGGTACGTTGGCCGAATCGTCAAAAGGATATTTTTCGCTATTCAGCCATAAAGATGAGGTGGTAAAGCCGGGTTATTACAGCGTTAAACTAAAGCGCTACGATATTAAGGCTGAACTTACAGCGTCAACCCGTGTGGGCTTCCATCAATATACTTTCCCGGCAGGGCAGCAGGCTAACATTATTGTTGATTTAACCGAAGGCATAGCCGACAAAACAACTGATGCCTACGTTAAGCAGGTTGATAAATACACTATTGAGGGTTACCGTTATTCGAGAGGCTGGGCAGCAGCGCAGCGCATTTATTTTACGGCAGTGTTCTCAAAGCCGATAGCCAAGTTTGCCGTTTACGACAGCACTGCGCTTAAGCAAGGTGTAAGCCTAACCGGTGAAAATACTAAAGCGGCTATCACTTTTGCTGATAGTAAAACAACCGAAAAGGTGCTGATAAAAGTGGGTATCTCGCCCGTAAGTACGGCAAATGCATTGCAAAATATCAAAGCAGAAATACCGGGTTGGGATTTCAACAAAGTAGCTGCAAATGCAGATATGGCCTGGAATAAAGAGTTAGGTCGCATTACGATTAAAGCAGATTCCCTTTCACAACTGAAGAAATTCTATACTGCTTTGTTCCACACCATGATTGCGCCATCAACTTTCAATGATGTAAATGGTGAATATTGGGGAACTGATAAACAAGTGCATAAGGATGTCTCTTTTAAAAATCTAACCACATTCTCGCTTTGGGATACTTACCGTTCTGCTAATCCTTTATACACCATTATAGAACCCGATAAGGTGCCGGATATGGTGAATACCATGCTTAATATTTACAAGCAGCAGGGGCGCTTACCGGTTTGGCACCTAATGGCAAACGAAACCAACACCATGGTGGGTAACAGCGCTGTGCCTGTTATAGTTGATGCGTATTTAAAAGGCTTTAAAGGCTTTGATGCCAAACTTGCTTACGAAGCAGTAAAAGCTACTCAAATGCAGGACCTGAGAGGCTTAAAATACGTAAAGAAAGAAGGCTTTATCCCCGCCGACAGCTCGCGCGAATCTGTAGCAATGGGGTTGGAGTATTCTATCAACGATTGGAGTATCGCACAGATGGCTAAAAAGCTGGGCAAGACTGAAGATTACAAATATTTTAGTGACAGGGCCAAAAACTACCAATGGTACTTTGATAAAGAAACCCGTTTTATGCGTGGCAAAATAACTGCCGATACCTGGCGCACGCCATTTAGCCCGTTCGAGTCGAGGCACGAGAAAGATGATTACACCGAAGGTAACGCCTGGCAATATACCTGGTTGGTGCCACATGATGTTGAAGGTTTAATGACTTTGCTTGGCGGCGAGAAACCCTTTATCAAGAAGCTTGATTCGCTGTTTACGGTGAGTGGCGATCTTGGAGCTGAACATTCGCCGGATATTTCAGGTTTGATAGGTCAGTATGCGCATGGTAACGAGCCAAGTCATCACATTACCTACTTGTACGCTTACGCCGGTCAACCTTGGAAAACAGCCGATAAAGTGCGTTATATCTTAAATAATTTCTACACCACAAAGGCTGATGGTATTATTGGTAACGAAGATGTTGGCCAAATGTCGGCCTGGTACGTTTTGTCGACGCTTGGGTTTTATCCCGTTAACCCGGCAAACGGCACATACGTTTTTGGTAGCCCTAGTATTAATAACGCTGTTATCAAACTACCCTCAGGTAAGGCGTTTACGGTTACTGTTAAAAATAATAGCCCAAAAAATAAATACATAAGCAGTATAACCCTTAATGGGAAGGCGTATTCTAAAAACTATTTAAAGCATGCCGACCTGGCAGCGGGTGGAAGTTTAGTGATCACGATGACAGATAAGCCGGGAAGTTTTGGTACTGCGGTTGCAGATCGTCCCAAATCAGTATTAAACTAACAGGGTGTTTAGATTGAAATGCACGGGAAATTCTATCCGTGCATTTCGCCGCGGGCTATCAGAATTTCCGATGTCACGTTCAGGGCTTCACTGATGTCAATAAGGTGTTCAACTGTTAAGCGTGTAAAACCCGATTCTATTTTTGAGTAAGCATGTTGACTTATGCCGAGGCAAGTAGCCAGATATTCTTGCGTATAGTTCAGGTTCTCGCGGGTCTCTTTAATCCCACGTACAATGTTAGACACTTTTTTAAAGGTATTTTTCTCCTGCATCTGCTCTCTAATATTGAGTACCGGGGATAAATTTACCGCATAGTTTATAAATTAGATATAATTTAACTGAATCTGAAAATTGGCTTGAATTAATTGCAAAACAGGTTTAATGCCGCAATCTTTTCTATTAATAAAAAGGTCGCATGCTATGAACATGCGACCTTTTTTGGGAGCAAATAATCTTTAAATTATAATCGAATTACTTATTTAATGCTGAAGCTATACTTCAGTTTCTCATCTGAAGAATTGCTGCCCAATACCAATTGATATTTACCCGGGAACAGTTTAAACTTGTGTTGTTTGGTGTCCCATTTTTTTAACTCCTCAATGGAAATATCGATCTTAACAGATTTAGATTCTCCGCTTTTGGTAGACACACGTTCAAAGAATTTTAACTCTTTGTTCGGCATATCCTGGTTTTCAGGATAAACAATATATGCTTGTAAAACCTCGTCACCATCCATTGTACCTGTGTTTTTTACATCGGCAGTCATACTAATTGTATCGTTGATTTTAAATATGGTTGCCGGTTTTGTTGAAGCTTTATATTCAAAGGATGTATAACTCAAACCAAACCCAAACGGATATTGCACGGGCTTATTTAAGTAACGATAAGTACGATTTTTCATGTGATAATCTTCATACGCAGGCAAATCGTCAATAGAATTGTAAAAGGTAACAGGCAGGTGGCCCGAAGGATTTATTTTGCCGAACAAAATGTTAGCTAAGGCATTTCCGCCTTGTTCACCCGGGTACCAGGCAAATATTATAGCGTCTGCATAAGGCGCAATTTTGGAAACATCTATCGCGCTACCTGCTGTTATTACGGCTACTATCGGTGTTTTAACGCCCTTACGTAAAGCCTTCATGAATGCAATTTCGCTTGCCGGTAAGTCTAATGTTTTCCTGTCGCCGCCATTGTCAGAAAGAAATGCATCTCCTGCTTCACCCTCAAGCACAGGTGAGAGGCCCAAAACCGCAACAGTGATCTCGGCATTGCCGGCTCCCCATATGCCACCAAAATGAACGGTATCGCGATAGTCGCAACCCAGATCGTATTCTACACGCGTTGCCGGGTCAACAGCCGCGGTTATACCTTCAACAAAGTTCACAACTTTGCTGCTTACGCCATGATAGCTACCCAGCATCGCATCCAGATTAGCTGCATTTGGGCCAAGTACCATTATGCTGCTATAGTTGTCGCGTTTTAAAGGGAGAACATTTTTGTCGTTTTTTAGCAACACAAAGCTCTCTTGCGCCGCTTTAAGCGAAAGGTTTATATGAGCATCATTATGAAGACTATCTGCACGATAGCTGTAATAAGGATTTGTTTCCGGTGCATCAAAGAAACCAAGTTTAAATTGTGTTTTAAGTATGCGACCTAAAGCGGTGTCAATATCCTTCTCATTCAAAAGTTTTTGTTTAACGGCCTCAAGTACATCATTCTGTAAAACGCTGGAGCAGTCCAGGTCTATGCCAGCTTTTATAGCTGCGGCTGCGGTTTCAACACCATTAGGTAAGGATTTATGTGTGTTGTAAACATCATCGAGGGCCCCGCAATCGGTTACAACGTGACCTTTAAACCCCCATTCCTTACGCAGTATATCGTTTACCAAGGTTTTATTAATTGAATTTGGTACACCGTTTACACGATTATAGGCAGTCATTACAGATTCGACATGGTTATCAACCAGTTTATGAAAAGCATACAAATAAGTTTCTCTGAGATCTTTTTCAGTTACAACGGCGTTAAAATAATCGCGGGTACCTTCAGGGCCGCTGTGCGCTACAAAGTGCTTAGCGGTGGCAGCAGCTTTTAAGTGTAAGGGATCGTTTCCTTGAATACCCTTAACAAAAGCAACACCTATTTTAGAAGTTAAATAAGGATCTTCTCCAAAAGTTTCCTGACCGCGCCCCCATCTTGGGTCTCTGAAAATATTGATATTGGGTGTCCAAAAGGTTAAACCCATGTATTGCAAATGTTGATTCTTAGCAGTAGACAGATTGTATTTCGCTCTCGCCTCAGTAGAGATCGTGTTACCTACCGATTGGATCAAATCATCATCAAACGTTGCGGCCATGCCGATAGATTGCGGAAATACTGTTGCATTACCGGCTCTGGCAACGCCGTGTAATCCCTCGTTCCACCAATTGTAAGCCGGTATATCTAATCTCGGGACAGATTTACTTCTGTAACCTAATAAGGATACTTTTTCTTCGAGCTTTAATTCTTTAATCAATAATTGCACCCTTGTGTCAACAGGGAGGTTGGCGTTCTTGTAAGATATTTGAGAAAAGCTATATTCTGTTTTTAATGACAGCAATAAAATGGCACCAGCTATTAGCTGCTTGCTGAAACTGAAAACACGATCGTTTTGCCGAATGCACCTTAAATCCATAAAAAGTTGATTGAATACGTACCGCTAAAATGCGTAAACTGTAGAGACTTATAAAATAATAGATCGCTTAGCTGAGAACTTAATGAATATTTTAAAAAGAATTAAATGCTACTAAATCGTTTTAATGGTGATTTTTGAAATTTTTTTAATTTTTTTAGCATTTTTTTGCCAAATTTTATCATAAATTAACTCAGTTTTAATACCCCAAATAATATAAATGAAGCCCAATCTAATTAAATCTGACAGCGAAGCTGAAGCTTCTTTTAGCTTTCGCATCGATCACCTGCCTACTATCAACAGTAAATGGCATTATCATCAGGAATTTGAATTGATATATTTTAAAAAAGGTAATGGTACACAATTTATTGGAGACAGTATCACGAATTTTTCTAACGGGGATATTATGCTGATAGGGCCACACCTTGAACATTACTGGAGATTTAAAGAAAAGTATTTTCTAACAGATGACAGTAAACCTGTGGAGGTGTATGTGATCCATTTTCAGCAAAATTTTTGCGGAAGCGCCTTTTTTAACTTACCGGAGTGTTACGAGGTTTTTAAATTGTTGGAAAGCTCAAAACAAGGTATCAAAGTTGGCAATGCTAATAATCAGGTTGCAGAGTGTATCACGCAAATGGCCAATGCGCGTAGTTATGAACGCTTATCTTTATTGATCAAAGCTTTGGGCCTTATCGCTTATGATGAAACCGCTCAAAGTATGGTCACCAGCGGGTTGAAAAATCCGTTAGTTTTCGATGATAAACGTATAAATCAGATAATTGATTATATCTCAAAAAATCTACAAAAAAATATTTCCCTCAACGATCTGTCTGATGTAGCAGCAATGAACCCAACGTCACTTTGCCGCTATTTTAAAGCGAGGATGAACGAGAACCTATCATCATTCATATGGAAAATGAGAATAGGTTATGCTTGTAAATTGATTCAGAAAGAAGAAATGAGCATGAAACAGATCGCACACGAATCAGGCTTTGGCAATTTAACGAGTTTCCATAGGGCATTTAAAAAGCTTAAAGGCACCACGCCTTTAATGTTTCAACAAAAAATTAGCAGTTAACAAATAAAGCTCTTATATATTGATTGTAAATCTGAGAAGGGTGATTCATTAGTTAGCCTTTGTGCCTGCGTAGCGATTGGTAATCTATATAGTAAAGAACTTTGAGGGAAAAGTTGTTGTTCTTAGGTACATCATAGGTGTCGCGTAAGTTGCCAAAATAGTTCTGATTAGCCAAACTGGAACTGGTTACGGTTGAGTTTTTCCAAGAGAGGCTCAATTCACTGCCTGGTGTAAACTGCCAAACGTATATCATATCAATATTCCAAAGGTTTAAGTTTTGATCAAGATTATGGTCAAAATCTGTTGACGCGAGTGTTGTCAGGTATCCGCTGTTGCCCAGATTGAAGAAATCTTTATTATTAACCTTGCTCCAATAGTGCCTTAAACGGAAGTTTAAACCCATTATAGCGCTAAAGGTGTACTTAAGCGTAAAGATGTTCTCTACGGTATGCACATCTCGTAAAGCAAATACAGGGTTGCCTGAGTCTGTCAGGGTTGAGAAGCCTGTAACGTTGATGCGCGGGCTCATCGTTACGTCTTCACCAATTGAAAATTTATTGCTTAAACGAAGGTTTAAAAATAATTCAAGATCATTGCCGCGGCCGCCGTGTCCGTTGTTATAAAACTGATTGGCATACCAAAAACCTCCCGAAAGCTTTTTTGCCCTGTTGGTGCTCAGGTTCCAGTTTACCACAAAGTTTTCAGGACGTTTGAACAACAAGCCGGCTACGCGCGGTTCATAGTAGTCATTGGCTTCTACACGGTAATGCGCGTTGATGTTCCATTGCCAAAGATTTTTAAAAGTACCAAATCCGCCAAAGTTTTGATTGAATGCCTGGTAGCTTGACGGCGTAACGCGGCGCGAATAGTAAGTATTAGTCCAAACACCCCATTGGGTAAATAAGTGTTTAGGTTTGTAATCGGTGTATTGCAGATTTAACTGATTATCTACAAAGTTATTATTGAACATAATACCCAGGTCGTTTTGGTCGTACCCCTTTGTCATCAGGTCTTGCCCGATGTTCCAGGTAAAATTACCCGATGATTTGCCACCAAATACCTCATAGCTATATCCGGTTTTTGTTGGGATACCCGGGCCATAAACATTGCTCATAAAAGCAAAGCCATTTATTTTGTATGTATTCTTTTTATTGTTGATACTGTAGACTAAACCGCCAACATCCGAACTGTAATCTTTATTAAACCGGGATACATTAGTATTGATGAGCGTAATAGCAGAATTGTTTTTTAAGTTTTGATCTAACACGATGATGTTATAATTGGCTACCGGGCTTGTCTGTACCCTGCGACGGTTACCTACGCTGTCCTCAATAACGGCATCGGTACTGTTGGTAATGGCATTGAATACGCCTATACCTAAGCCCTTGGCAGTACGCCCCGAAAATTTGAAGGCGTTAAGTAATTTGGTTTCAGTAGGGTTACTGATAACCTCTTCACCTGGTGCCAAACCATCATATGCTTTATCCGCATGAATAGGAGCGCCCCCAACCCTGCGCGAGTAGAATAGATTGCCTTTGTTAAATAATTCTGTTCCCTCTGTAAAAAACGGACGGTTCTCGTTATACTTCACTTCAAATGGTGTAAGATTTAGTACCTTATTATCTGATTGTACTTGCCCGAAATCAGGAATGAGAGTAAGGTCGAGCGTGAAAGCATCATTGATACCGTACTTCACGTCCATCCCTCCGTTTACGGATGTAGTGGTGTTTTTTACACCGGCAGTATTGTAAGGGTAATGATTAACGTAAGTTGAAAAATACGGATAAAAGGCAAGGCGTACAGGGGGTTTCAGGTTTTGTAATCCGGTAAGCGTGCCTTCCTGGTTTATAAAGCCATTGGCTTTAGGATCAATCTCGTTCCAAAACAGCTGTTGCAAAATACGCTGCCGTTTACGGATCAAATTCATGCCCCAGGTTTGTACTTCTTTACCTGAGAAACGCAGGGCAGAGTAGGGGATGCGCATTTCGCAGGTCCAGCCCAGGCTGTCTAAATGTACTTTGCTCGTCCATACCGCATTCCAGTTAGCATCTTCAGTATTACCATCTGCATTAGGCGGCGTGTACTTTGCATCGAACTGGCTATTGGCAGAGGTTACAAAAAAGCCGGTACCGTTTATTCCATCCTGATATGTATCAAAAATTAACCCTATAAAGTCGGCATTGCCAACCTGGTCACGTGTTGCGATCTCTTTGGCTACCTTATCAGCTGATGTTTCATACATACGGGCTCCTATGTAGATGGCGCTGTTATCGTAAATGATCTTTACTTCGGTACGCTCTTCAGGCTTTTCATGCACCCCTGCTTTTGGCTGAAGCTCAACAAAGTCAGTTGCGATAGGTATATTCTCCCAAACTTTATCGTCAAGAATACCATCCATTTTTGGTGGAATCTCGGACCTGACGGCCACAAGGGTCTTCTTCGCCTTTTGGGCAAAGGCTGGTATACTGAATATAAAAAAGAGCAAAAATAGTAAAGGTCTCATCAGTTAGTGTGTAAGCTATAAGATGAGACAAGTAACCTAAACGTTACACTTGTTTATGTTAAATGTTGGTTAAAGTATGTTAAAGATCGATTTATTTGTCATCCTCGGTGGTCGGGAAGGGCTTGCCTCGAATGTCGTTTTTTGGCTAATAGATAGTGTGAGAAAAATCTTTACATTATAAATGTTGTGAAATGGGAAATAATCGGTTATGTTTATAACATACTGATATACAATAGTATTGACTACTAATATTCTTTACCTTTTCCATCAATAATATGATACCGGCAATACCACAAGCTACGACTTTGGATGAAGTAATAGAATATCTAACCCAGATTATAAACCATTCCATCGAAGAAAATGACAGGGCCGGATATTTTGCTGCGTTATATTATAAGGTTACTGTAAGGGTTAAACAGGGTGTAGAAAGCGGGCAATTCGGCGACGGGAAAATATCTCGCGGCTTGACGTTCATTTCGCCAACAGATATTTTGATGCGCTCGAAAAATGGAGAAGCGGCCAACCCTTAACACAATCGTGGCAAATTGCTTTTGAGGCAACAAAAAAACGGTCGCATTTGATCTTGCAACAACTGCTGCTGGGAATGAACGCGCACATTAACCTGGATCTGGGAGTTGCCACCTGCGAAGTGTCAGAAGGGGATCTGAATAGCTTGAGAGCCGATTACAATAACATAAATCTGATCCTGTCATCGTTAACTTATGGCGTTATTACGCAGCTTAATACTTTGTCTCCTTTGCTATCGTTCCTTGGATTGAGCGGTAGAGGGGCTGAATCCATGTTGATCCAGTTCAGTCTCGGAAACGCGAGGGATGGCTCCTGGTGTTTTGCTGAAGAGTTAGCCTTAACACCACCGGATAAACAGGGTGAGTATATATTGACCCGTGATACAGATATACTTAAATTGGGGCAAAGCCTCACAGAAAGTAAAGGTTTTCTTCGCCTGGGTATTTGGCTGATCCATCTTTTTGAAGTAAAGAATGCCGGCAAGATCACCAAGGTTTTATATGAATATAAAAAGAGCTACCAACAGGATGCGGGCCATCAAACAAATAACAACGAGCGCCCAAGTAGTTTAACGGCAACTAAAATATAAATCAGGATAAACTACGATATCGTACATCACAATTTTAAGCCTGTTGTGATGTTTTAAATGGTCAAATTACGGAGATGCCGCCCCTTTGATTAAGGGGCGACGATTTCAGAGCGGGTAGAAAGTTCGTGCCATTGCAATAGCTTTTTCATTAACTCCTCCGGTTTAACAGGTTTAGGTATAAAGTCGTCCATGCCTGCATCAATACAAGCGCGCTTGTCATTTTCCATGGCATTTGCTGTTAACGCTATGATGACAGGTTGCTTGATATCTATGCGTCTGATAACGCGCGTTGCTTCCAGCCCGTCCATTTCCGGCATTTGAATGTCCATCAGAACAAGGTTATATTCTTTTTCGTAAATCGCTTCAACAGCTTGTTTGCCATCGGTTACCAAGTCGGTTTTGTAACCAAGCTTTTTGAGTATTTGCCTGATAACAAGTTGGTTTACATCATTATCTTCAGCCGTTAGTATCTCATATGGGAAACGTTGTGCAAAATCTTCTGATAAGCTTTTTTGTACTGGGTTTTCGGATGCTTTAGAAACGTGCCGTGAAAGTGCATTCGTTATCTGCTTAATCAGCACTTGTTGCTTTATGGGCTTGGTTAAAATCGAGGTGAATAATTCTCTGCTACCGGCAGCTATTTCTTCGCCTATCGAGCTAAGTAAAATAACCGGCATGGCAGGATAATTCCGCCTGATGATGTTCGTCAGTTCAATGCCATTCATTTCAGGCATATCCATATCGGTAATTACCAGTGCTATGTCGTTTTCATAGCTTAACGCATGCAATGCTTCTGTACCTGAATGCGTAACTACCGGCTCAATTTTCCAGTTTTTAAATTGCCGCTTCAATATCTGCAGGTTGGTCAGGTTGTCATCAACAATCAAAATTTTCTTGCCCTGTAACAAAACGCTGTCTGTTTCCTTTAAAAGCGGGGCATGAACAGAACCTGCGGATAGTTCAACAGTGAAAACAAAGCGCGATCCTTTGTTAAGTTCGCTCGTAACACTTACGTCACCATTCATCAGGTTTACCAAGCGTTTGCAAATTGCCAGTCCTAACCCGGTACCACCGTATTTGCGGGTTGTAGAAGTATCCACCTGCGAGAAAGCTGTAAATAATTTATGTGCTTTATCTTTTGGGATACCAATCCCGGTGTCCCAGATCTCAAAGCACAAAGTCACATTATTTTTGCTGTCTGATGCTTTTTTAAATACCCTGATGCCGATCTCTCCTCGCTCTGTAAATTTAAGGGCATTGCTTACCAGATTAATCAGCACTTGTTTTAGACGAAGCTGATCACCGATTACATTTGTTGGGAGTGCCTCGTCCATATCATAAATAAGATCAAGACCTTGCTGGGCCGCTTTTATCCCAAACATATCTAAAACGGTCTCGATAAGTTGCCTCAGGTCAAATTCAGCACGTTCCAATTCAAGGTTGCCTGATTCGATCTTCGAGAAGTCCAGTATATTGTTGATCACATGGATCAGCGTTTCACCACAACCCGAAATAGTTTCAGTGAACATGCGTTGTTCTTCGTTAAGATCGGTTTCTGTAAGTAAGGCTGCCATGCCGATAACGCCATTCATCGGCGTCCGTATTTCATGGCTCATGGTTGCCAGGAAAATGCTTTTTTCCTGGTTGGCTCTGTCGGCCACTTCGCGTGCTTTTTTCAGTTCAGTGTTGTATAACTGTAGTTCGCTATTTGCTTTAGCCAGTATTTCCTCGTTTCTTTTACGTTCAAGCGATAATTGAGCTTCTTTCTTTAGTTCGGTCATTTCCATGGCCTGCTTAACCTGCAGTTCGCTGTATTTGCGCATCTGGTAGGCCCAAAGGCCGCAAATAAACATGATAACTCCTGTGAGTGCTACGTGTATCAAAAAGGTTTGCAAGTCAAAATAATTGAGCTGCGTAAAGTATATACTTGTTAACCCGGTATTTTGCAGATAACTAAATGTTGCATGGTGGATAACCACTATGATAAGAAGCGGAATTTGAAGTTTCCAGTTTTGATAGGTTATCAACAGGGCACTGGATATAAATGCAAAAAAATGCATCTCAAACAACCCATGCATTTGATATATGTACTGCGCCATAAAAATACCCAGCACGGCACTTAAAACGTATTGATAAAGTGAACTTTCGGGCAATAACCATTTTGTTGTATAATAGGCAACAATGCAGGTGAGGCCAATGCCTGCACCTACCAGCCAAGTATCATAAAAAAAGGCTAATCCGATACCGATAATAAAATGTGCCGGTAAAAAGAAGTTCATCAATTTATCTGAGCGCTTTTTAACTTGAGTCCTGAAAGCGATATTCTGATGTGCAGCAGGTGTCATTTTTTGAAGTTTTGTTGTGATGTGGAGTTATTGTATGATCGGCTTTTAATTCTTGCAGCCTGGTAAGCTGCATCCGTATGAGGTAAGTGCAAGTTTGTCGAAAAGTAAGCGTCGCTGATTTTTAATTACCCCGTTGAGTGCTATGGTTGCATAACTGGTGCGTTCGTCGGTGCAATAGCGGCTTTTGTTGTAGTTGCCCCTATAATAAAGCTTACCATGCTCATCTAAGAGAGCCACTTGCGGCGTAGAATAAACCCCGCACAATGTTGATATACCGTTATCAAAAATCACGGGTATGTTCAGGTCAAACTTTTTGCGGATATCCTCGGCAGTGTACTTGTATTTGGTAACAGCTATTATTTTAAAATCAACCCTTTTTCCATACTGGTTAACTAAAGCTTTAAATTGATTAATGTTAAAACGGGAACAAGGGCAATCGGGATTAAAAAAATGAAGGAATAACGGTTTGCCATTTTTATGCTTCAGATTATCAGGTAACTGAATAAGAGTACCTCGCTTTACCGATGTGTAATTTGCGGGTAAAGGTGTAGGAAGCTGGTATCGCAACTCATTGTACCAAAATAAAGTTCCGATAATAACGAGTAAAATTAGCAGCCAAAGCCCGGTTAGGATTTTTTTCATTGCGTTGTAAGCCGCCTTTTTAGATCATTACTGCGTTTATGAGAAGTAACGATATTATAAGGTATCGTCAGATACGGATAGGCAACTTGACTGCGGTATACGGCGAAATTCACTCAGAGTTAGAATCCAAACAGTAGGGTTGTAAGTTAATTCAAAATCAGGTACTGTACGCACTTAATATTTTTTGATCCGGTGATCAAGGAAAGAGAAAGCCGTAGTGAAAAATATCGATTTTCGAAACTTACAATGTTCTGGCCGTTAATAACTCTTTTTACTTTATAGGAAAGGTACCCAATTTTATTATCCCCAAAATGGGAAAAAATTATACACAAATTGGGGAAAATAATCTCATTTGTATAAAGTGTTACACACTTCTTGGTTTTTATATTTTCCATAAAATCAAAACGATAAGGTTGTACCATTGCTTAAAACAACCGGTAACCTTATCGTTTAGTGATTTTCTTATGAGTAAATTAGCTTAAGCGGCATTAACAGCCTCAACAAGCAATTCATTATATTTTTCAAGCAGAGCAATGTATTTCGCTTTGTATATAGCGTCATCATCATTGATTTCGCTGCCTAAATTAAACTTTGGAGCAGGCGTAACTTGCTGGGCAAAGTCTTCAGAAGTGAAAAATTCAGGAAATTCGTTGCTAAAATCATGTCTTATGATTTTGCCGATTTTGAATATAATATTAGGCTTAAGCGTAGCTGAAGCG
>JAESTD010000119.1 GCA_016763755.1 Mucilaginibacter sp. | reverse complement strand
TATCAGAAAATAATTTAAAAGATAACCCCGCCTCAATCGTTCTTCTTATTAAAGTCAAAAAATCAACAAAGCAATATTATCGTATATGATATTATATAGTTTTGTATTATAATTTATCGGCGTTAAGCCGATAAGCGAGTGGAGAGAAATAAATGAACCTTAAAAGATATACGGATAGTCCATTCCAGATGAGCATCTCTTTTCACATGGTGATAGAGCATTTGGAGCAGGTTGCCGCAGATGGTACCGGGCTTACTGCGCAAAGGGCACAACAGTTACTGGAAATTGCTGATAAGCACCCCCAATTGCGCGAAGGTACCGCAGACCCTAAATGGATTGAACAACATACTGACATTATTACAGAATTATTAGCCGATCTTTTTCCGGCGATATTAACCGATAACGAGATCAAAGCCATCACCGTTCCATTCCAGGATGTGCTGCTTAACCCCACCAGGCGTTTGCAGAATATTTTGAAAGAGGCAGGGCCCAAATTTGATATCAACATACGTGATTTTGACGAGCACCAGGTTTATGTAAACACTTGCTGTATTATCCTTAACGAACACTACGGTACAAATTTTAATTTCTCTCGCCCGTTGTTTTATGATATACCCAATGCACAGGGTATCATTAAGCACTATCGTATTTTATATAATGCCGATTTTATGGAGCTTACCCCAACTGATAAAGCAGTTGAGATAACCCCTAAAGACATTGAGTTGCTGCGCGATAATTTTGACGACCTGGAGCTATGGAAAAAATATTTTCCCACAGGAAGCTGGCTGTTAAAAGGGTTTGCCATTTTAAACCTGTTCGATGCAACGGTAGAGAATGCAGTGTCGGCCCTCAAGGGCACACTGCTGGGTATTACGCAAGGCGACGATCTGAGAAATAAAGTATTAGAAGTTTTTAGGTCGATATTTAAGATCCCTAATATTCTGCTTGGTTTCACTTCGTTCAACGAGGCGGAGAATAAGTTTGGCAGGGCTGTCTTTAACTCAAAGCTCAAAAGCTATCTGCTTAAGGATGGTGACGAAGAAGAGTGTTTTGAATCTATCTGCGTAAAATCCATGCAGCAACTGGTGCAGCAGCATAAGTACTTCGCCATATCTAACGTGTACCGTTTTCTTCAGGATGATCCGGGAAATGTAATGGCGCAACGGTTATTAGACCAGGGCGTACAAAGTGTGATATTGGCACCGATAGTAAAAAACGGTCATTTATTAGGCATTATTGAAGTTGTATCAGAAAAAGTAGGTGAGCTAAACAGCATCAATGCTAATCAACTGGAAATTGTATTGCCTTATATTACCGATACTATCGACAGGCAGAACAGCTATATGCAAAGCCAGGTACAGGCTTTGATCCAAAACGAGTATACTACCATACACCCAAGTGTGTACTGGAAATTCAGGAAAGAAGCCAACAAGGCCTTAAAGGCCCGTGCGGAAAAGAAAGAGTATACTTTGAAAGAGGTTACCTTCCCTGAGGTAGCACCGCTTTACGGGCAAATTGACATCAAAGGCTCGTCAGAAACACGCAACCACAGCGTACTGCTTGATCTGCGTGCCCAGTTAAGTGCGTTGATACCTTTGGTAGAAGAATTGCATGTAGGAGAAAAAAATCAGGATTACAGGCAAAACATCAAAAACCTGCAAGAGCTGGCGATGGATGTAGAGAGCACTTTAAAAGCAGATACTGAACAATTTATACAGAACTATTTAGAAACACATATACATCCATTATTGCGGTCGGCTAAGAATCTTACCGTTTCGCAGCGCAATGCCATTGATAATTATTTTTCGCAGGCAGATAAAACAGGTGATTACCACATTAACCGCCGCCGGTACGAAGAAACGGTAGCACTTATCAACCAAAAAATGGCCTCGATACTGGATATGGCACAGGTTGGTGCGCAGGCCGCTTATCCGCATTATTATGAGCGTTTCAAAACAGACGGTATTGAGCATAACATGTATATAGGGCAGGCTATCAGTCCGGCTAAAGTGTATGATGCTACCAAACTTTACAACCTGCGCTTATGGCAATTACAGGTAATGTGCCAGATGGAGTTGGAACACCGTTTCCTGAAAGATAAATTGCCGTACCCTTTAGATGTAACCTCGCTGATATTGGTTTATAGCCAGCAAATGTCAATCCGTTTCCGCATGGATGAAAAACGTTTTGACGTAGATGGAAGCTATAACGCCCGCTTCGAGATAGTGAAGAAACGTATCGATAAGGCCTTTATCAAAGGTTCGCAGCAACGCCTTACAGCAGTAGGTAAGATAACCATCGTTTACTCTAACCATGAGGAAGAAACTGAATATCTGAATTATATCCGCTTCCTGCAATCTAACAAACTGTTAGAGGATGAGGTAGAGATGCTTGAGGTAGAAGACTTGCAGGGCGTATCGGGGTTAAAAGCCTTGCGCGTCCGTATCCGTTATAACACCAGTTTGCCTGTGGCTAATTTCTATACTTATAAAGAAATGCAGGAGCAAAGGGCCACTATTAGCATCTAAACAATAATCTTTTATTCCTTAATGTTTTTAAAATTAGGTGTTGCAACGGTTTACGTTTAAATTAAAAGTTTAGTAGTTTAGCGGCAACATACTATCTTAATGAACAACGATCCACGCCGGCTTAGCAGCGACGATATTCTGGATATACTTTCTTTATCGGATAACGCAATTGCCATTTATACCGGCACTGATATTATCATCCAATCTGCATCAGATGCTATGCTCCGTTTTTGGGATGTAGGCAGAGATGTGATAGGCAAACCATTGGAAGAGGGTGTGCCGGTATTGAAAGGACAGCCATTTGCCGATATTTTGCGCAAAGTATGGCTAACCGGCGAAACTGTTTCCGGACAGGATACACCGGCAATCCTCACCCGTAACGGCCAGCTGCAAACATTTTATTACGTTTTTGAGTACCGCGCCATTAAGCATCCTGATGGCGCTGTTTGGTGCGTTTTACATACCGCCAATGATGTAACCGACCGCGTGCTTGCTCAGCAGCGTGAAACCAACCTTGAAACGGAGCTACAGGCCATTAACGAAGAATTGAGCAGCACCAATGAAGAGCTTGCTGCAGCCAACGAAGAGTTAGCCGCCAGCAACGAAGAAATGGCTGCCAGTAACGAAGAGTTGTTATCAACCAACGAGGAGCTAAACGAGGCGAACTTTGCTTTAGTTGAAAGCGAGACAAGGTTCAGGAATATGATCATGCAGGCACCGGTGGCCATAGCGCTGCTCACCGGCCGCAATCTGGTGATCGATGCAGCTAACGAGCGCGTGTTAAATATATGGGGGCGTACCGATGAGATAATAGGTATGCCACTGGCCGAAGCACTACCCGAACTACAAGGACAAGAATTTCTGACTTTACTTGATAATACCTTCACCACAGGTGTTGAGTATTATGGCACGGAAGCTCCTGCAATGACTGTGCATGAAGGCCAACTATACCAAGGCTATTATGATTTTATATACCATCCGCTAAAAAATAACGATGCCGAGGTTTATGCCATATTGATAGTAGCTACCGAAGTTACCGAGCAGGTAAATTCGCGTAAGCGCCTGCAACAAAGCCAAAACCGCCTCAGTAGCATGGTAATGACCGCCCCCATTGCCATGACGGTTTTAAAAGGCCGCGACCTGGTGATAGAGTTGGCCAACCAGCCTATGTTTGAAATATGGGGCCGCACGCCGGGGCAGGTGATCAATAAAAAATTGCTGGACGTTTTTCCTGAATTGATAGGTCAGCCTTTCCCGGATATGCTGCAGAACGTGTTTGATACCGGTAAGAAATTTGCCCTGCCCGAATTGCCTGTTGATGTATCAACCGCTATGGGTACGATTAACTATATAGTTGATTTCTCTTACGACCCTTTATTTGACATGGATGGTAACGTAGAGGCGATAATGGCTACAGTAATTGATATTACGGACAAAGTAAGCGCCCGCCGAGAATTGCAGCAAGCCCGCGACACCCTTAAACTCGCTATTGATTCGGCGGATATAGGCACCTGGTCTGTGGATGTAAAAAGTGGAAAAGTTAATTTTTCTGAACAGGCGCTTCGCTTGCAAAGTATCCCGCAAAGCCATGTAGTTACCTTTGAGGATTCGTTTAAAATGATATTGCCGGAATATGTTGAAGGCGTTCGCGATAGCATACAAAAGGCCATCGAAACCAAAGAGAGTTTCCAGATAGAATTCAGGATGAATCCGATGGACGGTAATAGTCCGCGCTGGTTGCGCTCAACCGGCCAGGCTTATTATGATAACGATGGTACCGCAGTAAGCATCGCCGGTACCATGATGGATATTACGGATAGCAAGGCCTACGATCAGCAAAAGGATGATTTTATAAGTATAGCCAGCCACGAGCTTAAAACGCCTGTAACCAGTTTAAAAGCCGCCCTGCAACTGCTTGATAAAATAAAAGATAACCCATCGCCGGGCATGATGGCGCGTTTGATAGAGCAGAGCAACCGCAGTATGGATAAAATAAGTGGTCTTATTGAAGATCTGCTTAATCTTAGCCGCATGAATGAAGGCCAGCTGCATCTTGAAAAATCAAATTTTGACATTGTTCAGCTTCTCCGTGATTGCTGCAGCCATGTGCGTGTAGCCGGCAAGCACGAGCTTATACTAACAGGCGAAGAACACCTTGAGGTTTTTGCTGATGAACACCGGGTTGACCAGGTGGTGGTAAACCTGGTTAACAATGCAGTAAAATACGCGCCGGGTTCAACAAATATCATCCTTGATGTAGAGAAACTGGAGAACGAGGTACGCATATCGGTAACCGATACCGGCCCCGGCATCCCTAAAGATAAACAGGCTTTCCTGTTTGAGCGATATTATCAAACTGATGCATCGGGCTACAAAAACTCCGGGCTTGGCCTTGGTTTATACATCAGCGCCGAGATAGTGAAAAAGCATAATGGCAAAATTGGAGTGGACAGCGTCACTGGAGAAGGAAGTACATTTTGGTTCACTTTGCCTATAAAATAATATCTTTAAGAAATTTTTTAAACCATTAATTTGAACAAGCCCTATCCCGTACCAGAAAACGAAACAGGCCGACTTGCATCGCTCGTTGCTTACGATATTATGGACACGGAAGCCGATGTAGCTTTTGACGAACTTACTGCGCTTGCTTCAGAAATAGCACAAACTCCTATTGCCCTCGTAACCCTTTTAGATGGCCGCCGCCAATGGTTTAAATCGGCACATGGCACGGATATAACGGAAACTCCGCGCGAACATGCTTTTTGCGCACATACCATACTTGATAAATCGCAACCACTTGTAGTTAGCGATGCCCGTAAGGACGATCGTTTTAAAGATAACCCGCTGGTAACGGGCGATACGCAAGTGATATTTTATGCCGGGGTACCTTTAGTAAATGATGATGGTTTCGCTCTCGGTTCGCTCTGTGTGATAGATCATGAGCCAAAGCAACTTACTGAAACGCAGTTAAAAGCTTTAAGCACGCTTGGCAAACAAGTGCTTACCCAAATGGAACTGCGCCGCAAAATAGCACAATTAGAGAAAAGCAACCATGCGTTAACAGAGGCCAATACTTTTATCCAAAAGTTTGCACACATGGCCGCGCACGATATCAAGAACCCTATGAGCAGTATTTTGCTGACTGCCCAGGCGCTTGAAGTCCGGCTAAAAGGCATTGGCGATGAAAAAAGTACTTCCCTCGCCCTGATGGTATCTAAAGCAGCAAAACGCCTAATTAACCTGCTCAACGAGATGTTGGATTACTCTAAGGAGCCATCGACTTTGCTGCTCAACCAGCAGGATATTTGCGTAAGCACATTACTGAAAAATATAGTTGATCTCAGCGAATTTCCGGCGAATATCGATATCGAAATACCGGAGGGCGAGCATATCGTATCTACATCGGGCGTGGCATTAGAACAGATCTTCATGAACCTGCTGAACAATGCCGTACGTTATAATGATAAAGACAACGGACAGATAACGGTGAGTTACAAAGAAATTAACGATCACTATAGTTTTACGGTAACCGATAATGGAGTAGGAATTGCAGAGAACGACATCAGCCGTATATTTGATAAAGCGGTAACGCTAAACGCTGTAGATTGCTTTAACAAACCGGGCAAGGGCCTTGGCTTGTATAACGTTAAACTTTTGATAGAGAAATTACAGGGTTCTATCAGCGTACAATCCAATTTAGGGGAGGGTTCTGCGTTTACCTTCACCATTAAAAAAGGCGTTGCTGTTAGTGCAGCCTGATCAATCCCAAACAATATACCATTTACCGTCATCGTTTTTGGCATAGCTAAGGCCATCACTCATTTGGTGTACATCGCGGCCTTCATGACTGCTGTAATAATTACGTCGCTCATACACACTTATGCCATTGTTTTCGCGCTGAAGGAATACCATCAGGGCATTCATAGATGGGCCTATCTCGTGTAACCAGGTGCTGTCGCCCTCTTTAACAAATGCTGAACTCATTTTATGATATTTTGAGATTAATTGATAACACTATTCGTGCCGAATTGATGTTGATATATCGGTGGAACAATTAGGCTTATTTAATAATAGCTTGCAAAATACCCGGCATCTCCCATTGGAGTTACTGGATTATCGCGCCGACTTTTTTACGGTGGATGAGAGTTTAAAGTTTATGCAAAATCTTAAGACCGGTATCGACTGGAAACAGGAAACCATCCAGATGTACGGCAAGATTCTGAACACGCCCCGCCTAACCGCATGGTATGGCGATAATGAACGCACATATGCGTTTAGCGGCAACAAATATCACCCCATGCCATGGACACCCGAATTGCTGCAAATAAAGCAACGCGTGGATGAAGCAGCAGGCACGCAGTTTAACAGCGTCCTGTTGAACTATTATCGCCATGGTAATGATTCGGTAGCCTGGCATGCCGATGATGAGCCTGAGCTTGGTTTGAACCCGGTGATAGCTTCGGTAAGTTTTGGGCAGGTACGCAAGTTTGATATCCGCCATAAAGAAGACCATAAACTGCGCCATTCGGTAGAGCTGGAGAATGGCTCGCTCCTGATAATGAAAGGCGATCTGCAGCACAACTGGGAGCACCAGGTACCCAAATCAACTAAAGCATTCAAAGAGCGGATAAATTTAACGTTTAGAGTGATAGGGTAGGAGCAGTGCCCTAAAGATGTTCTGTGATTAATTATAAAGAAAATTGAGATTTTTGCAATCCATATAAAATTCACAGTCAATTTATAACAAGGATTACATCAAATAAAAATTCATTTAAATATTCTGATGACTGATGATTCACGTTTGCTAAAGTCTTATAATCGCTTTTGAAGTATCTTCGTAACCTTCTGTCGGTACTGGTCTAAGTTTAGCGAAGCGTAACTTAGACCTAAAATGCGTTAAGCTTTCAGGTTAACGCTTAAGGAGAATCCCTGAAACATTTTAGGTCGAAGATGAAACCCCGACCGGTATCGGGTTACTATCTTATGAAGACTTTAATTGAGCCTTTAAACAAAGTTGCATTATATATTTTAAACATAAATAATTAAATATAAATTATATATGATAATTATATAAAGTAACTGTGTATATCTAAAAATGGTGAATAATTTTACATTGATTGAAATTGCGAGACGAAGAAAGCATCATTTAAAGACGGTAAAGATTTAAAATAAACCCATACATTTGTTTAGTACGCAACTATCACCGTTATGAAAAAACTTTTCCTGTTTACAATTTGCCTTGGCTTTGCCGCAATATCATTCGCACAATCTACCATCAAACCGGCTGAAGCAGGTGTTACATATGGCAAAGCTATAACCGCAGATAACGCAGTAAATACTGCAGATCTGAATAAAACCCTTACAACCGATTCTGTTTATAACGGGAAAGTCACCGGCACCGTAGTTGAGGTTTGTAAAAAGAAAGGTTGTTTTATGAAATTGGAGCAAGCGAACGGCACACCTGTAATGGTTCAGTTTACCGATTACGCTTACTTTATGCCGCAGAACATTGTAGGTAAAACTGTAGTAGTTGAGGGTAAAGCAAAAGTGAAAGAAACCTCAGTTGAGCGCTTAAGACATTACGCATCAGACGCGGGCAAAACCAAAGAAGAAATTGCTGCCATTAAAGAACCCAAACGCGATATCGGCATCATGGCCGATGGTGTGTTGGTGGTGAAATAATTAAAGAAAAATATACAACTACAAAAACGTCCCGCATATCTGCGGGACGTTCTAATATATACGATGTCAGATCAACCCAATAACCCCTTACACGGTAAAACTTTAAAGGCCATATTGGAAGCCTTGGTAGCCCACCTCGGCTGGCCGGAGATGGGGTATCGTATCCGCATCAACTGCTTTCTGGATAATCCCAGTATTAACTCGAGCCTCAAGTTTCTGCGCAAAACCCCATGGGCACGGCAAAAGGTTGAAGATCTTTACATCGAGTACTACAAAGAGCTTAATCCTTAATGCTTCTTAGCCTTATTCATCTTTGCTTTTTTGGATGAACTGATGTTGTAAGTTTTGGCGTTTTCCGGTTTCTTCTCGTGGAAGGCCGGGCCGGGCACGTACTTATCCTCGGCTTTGTGCATCTGCTTGGGGCGGTCTGCTTTATCGGCCTCTTTTTCTTTGCGATCTTTTTCTACCACCAGATCATCAGGCAACTCAGCGTTTTGCATTTTTTGACCTGTAGCCTGCTCAATGCGGCGTACCTGGTCAAGCTCAAGGTCGGTGGCAAAGGTTAAAGCAATGGTTTCGCTTTCGTCTTCGCCTGCGTGAGTTTCAACGTGTTTAATGTAAGTCTCTTTATCAGCAGGTAAATCAAAATTGAAGATGAAAGGCACACCTTCAAGGTTTACTTGCTCATCCAGTTCATTGGCTATCAACAGCATGCGCAGCTTATCGTTGCGCATAAAATCGGCAACATCATGCACACTTGGGTCTTCGTATGATAACGGTTTGATAAACGCACTTGCCAATCGCGCTTTGCGCAGCAAGCTTTTGTAAATGGTTTCGGCGGTAGCGCGGGTGTTGGTAAACACCACTGCTTTCGTGAACACCTCAATATCCTGCAAAAACAGGTTAAGCAGGTTGAGCTTAGTACCAAAGTTGGGCACATGGTACAGCATCTGCGGAAGCATCTCTAATTGCTTTTCGCTTAATTCCTCAACCTCAACAATAGCCGGCAAATGCATAAACGGATCAATCATTTTTTCCAGTTTATCGTGCATTACTTCGGTAAACACCAATCGCTGGGCTTTGCCAATACTGGTTGATAACTCAGTAGTCGGTAACTGCAAGCCTTTTTTAACAATGGTATGCGCATCGTCAATAACCAGTAGCTCTACTTTGTTAAGGTTCAAGCCAAGTTTGAGGTAAATAGCGCGGGCGCGATCTGGCGTTGCAATCACAATATCGGCACCTTCGGCAAGGTCGTCCATTTGCTGGTCAACGCTGGTGCCGGTGTGTAATAGTACAATCCGGATGGTTTTATTGCGGTTAAGCAGGTCAAAACGTTGGTTTATGGCTTCAACACCTTCCTGATCGGGAGAAAGGATAAGGGCAGCAGGTACGTTATCGGCACTATGTTTAAAGCGGTTTAAAGTAGCTAAAACAAGGGTAGTGGTTTTGCCGCCACCCTCGGGCGCTATACCAATTACATCCTGCCCGCCATTAATGCGGCTCAGTGTTTTTTGCTGTAACTCTTTAGGGTTATCAAACCCCGCTTCGGTTAATGAACGTACCAGCTGTTTGTTCAGCTTAAATTTTTCTGCCCAGGCCATATCAACTTTAAAAGCTGCAAAGATAACTATTAATAACCGTTGACTGAAGCCAACGGCAATGATGTTAGGATTTTCAATTCATGGCCGTCCCATTCATGGGACGGAATGCTAAACAAGGTTCATTGGCTTTAGCCAGAATATGGTTTAGGGTAGCTCCTACGGAGCAAAAGAATTAGTTGGTTGTTTCTACAAAGCGGTAGCCTCTAACGAGGCATTTTTGCAGGGACATCCCGTCGATCTATCATCGGCCATACATTTCCTGTCCCATAGGGACAACCGCTTTGTAGCCCCAACGCACAAATTATATTTTGCTCCGTAGGAGTTACCCGCCTTCGATATTCAAAATTCAACATTCAGTGTGCGGTATTCATCTCCCGGAGAAAAGAAATGCTACAGCACAGCACCACACAGTTGCCCAATCAGCAAAAAAGATATTGTACATTTAGCTTTATAAACCTGATAAACTTATGAGAAAGCTTCTTTTAATCAGCGGGATGCTCGGCATTCTGGGGCTGTCTGCGCGTGCCCAGCAAAAATTTAACGGACTGGATAACAATTTGGGCAGCATCTTCCGCACATCAGATGCGGTAAGTCGTTCCATCAGTCCCGAGAATTTTAATGGCGAAAAAGGCAAGGGCGGCATGGCTACCGAGGGTACAGGCAAGAACGCCGCCCGCGACCTTGGCCAGACCTGGAAGGTAAGCCCCAGCGTTGTGATAAAGAAGCATACCACCTACACCGTGGCCGAAATAAACGGTGAGGGCGCTATACAGCACATTTGGATGACCCCTACCGGTAACTGGCGATATTCCATTATCCGCATGTATTGGGATGATGAGGCTACGCCATCTGTTGAGGCACCTGTTGGCGATTTCTTTTGCATGGCCTGGGGTAAGTACGCACAGATCAACTCTATGGCGGTTACGGTTAACCCCGGCAGCGCTTTTAATTGCTACTGGCCTATGCCTTTCCGCAAAAAGTGCCGCATTACTATGGAGAATATCGACAACGAGGATATGGTGCTTTATTACCAGGTTGATTACACGCTCACTAAAGTACCCAAGGACGCCGGTTATTTCCATGCACAGTTTCGCAGGGTAAACCCGCTGCCTTACAAGAAAGATTTTGTACTGGTAGATAGCATAAAAGGTAAAGGCCAGTACGTGGGGACTTACCTGGCTTACGGATCAAATAAAAATGGTTGGTGGGGTGAAGGCGAGATTAAGTTTTTTATGGATGGCGATACCAAGTATCCAACCATTATAGGCACTGGTACCGAAGATTATTTCTGTGGATCGTACAATTTTGAGACCCGAAAGCGCGATGACCAAGGCAAAGAAACACGGGGTTATACCGAGTTCAGTGGTCCCTACACTGGTTTGGCGCAGGTAATAAAGGGTGATGGCTTGTACAATGTTGCGCAACGTTTCGGGCTATACCGCTGGCATATTGCCGACCCGATACGCTTTGAGAAAAGTTTAAAGGTTACGTTACAGGCATTGGGTTGGAGAGGAGACGGTCGTTACATGCCTTTGCAGGATGATCTGGCCTCAACCGTGTTCTGGTACCAGCAGGGGCCGCACGGGCCGTTCCCGAAATTGCCGGGTAAAGACGAACTGGAAGTGAATTAAATTATTAAATGAATAAAACATTACAGATACAAACCAAGGATAACATTACCGTCGCGCTTACTGATCTTAAGCAGGGCGAACAGATAAACGGCATCGTTTTGCTGAGTGATATCCCGGCTAAGCACAAGTTTGCTAACAGGCTCTTTAATCCCGGCGATGAGCTGATAATGTACGGCGTGCTGGTTGGCAAGGCCACAGTTGAGATACCGAAGGGCGGATTGATATCGGTAAAAAATGTAAAGCACGCAGCGCGCGGTTATGAACTGCATGATCGCCATACCGAATGGAATGTCCCTGATGTCTCTGCCTGGAAGGATCGCACATTTATGGGCTACCATCGTGCGGATGGATCCGTAGGGACGAATAACCACTGGCTCATCATCCCCATGGTATTTTGTGAAAACAAAAATGTGCAAACCATCTATGCCGTGCTGCAAAAAGAGCTTGGTTATCAATATGATAACTCTGTTCACCTGCAGCAGCAGGTGAGCAATATGGCTGCTGCCTACAGGGCGGGTGAATATCTATCAGTGCGAACAAATGCAGCGGATAAAGCAGCTCCCATAATACCCGAACGCGTTTTTAAAAACATTGATGGTATCAAATTTTTGAACCATACTATGGGTTGCGCCGGTACGCGCGAAGACACCCGGGGGCTGTGCGGTCTGTTAGCAGGGTACATCACCCATCCCAATGTAGCGGGTGCAACGGTGCTTAGCCTGGGTTGCCAGAATGCTCAACTAAAAATACTACAGGAAGAAATAGATAAACGCGAGCCCAACCTGCAAAAACCGCTGATTTTATTAGAGCAGCAGGCCATAGGCGCCGAAGAAGATTTTCTGCGGATAGCCTTGCAGCAAACCTTTGAGGGGTTAATAAAGGCTAACGATAATACCCGCAAACCAGCGCCATTAAGTAAGTTATGTATTGGTTTGGAGTGCGGTGGCTCTGATGGTTTCTCGGGCTTGTCGGCTAATCCGGCTTTGGGGCTGATGTCGGATATTTTGGTGGCTTTAGGTGGGAGTGTGATCCTATCGGAGTTCCCGGAATTATGCGGGGTTGAACAGGGTTTGAGCGACCGCTGCCTTACCGACGAACTGGCAGAGCGCTTTATGAGCCTGATGACCGGTTATGCAGAAAAGGCTAAATTAGTAGGGTCAGGATTTGAATCAAACCCCTCGGCAGGTAACGTGCGCGATGGATTGGTTACCGATGCTATGAAATCGGCAGGGGCGGCGCGCAAGGGCGGCAGTTCGCCGGTGGCAGATGTGCTGGACTACCCGGAAAAAGCAACCCGCCCGGGATTGAACCTGCTTTGCACGCCGGGCAGCGATGTGGAATCAACCACGGCCGAAGTGGGCGCGGGGGCAAACATCGTGGTGTTCACCACAGGATTGGGTACGCCAACGGGCAATCCGGTTACCCCGGTGGTAAAAGTATCTACCAACACGGCGCTTTTTAATAAAATGAATGATATTATCGATATCAACGCAGGCACCATTATCGACGGAACAGAAACCCTTGAGCAAATGGCTGCGAGGATGTTGAACCATGTGATAGAAATAGCAAGCGGAAACATCAAGGCCAAAGCCGATACAACAGACCATAACGATTTCATTCCCTGGAAACGGGGCATCTCACTTTAAAACACTATGAAACTTTACAAAACAACCAAAGGCATCCTGCTTGAACATCATTGTAACTTTTATGTACTTAATCATCAGTGGGATGCACTGGTTAACCGTAACCGTTTGGAGAGTTACCTGCAAAGCCTTATCCCAACTGCTCAGCAGGTTTTTGATGAGACTGAATGGCTGGCTGCCGGTACCATTTTGCCACCGATAGGCGAGCAGGAAGTTTGGGCTGCGGGGGTAACCTATCTGAAAAGCCGTGATGCGCGGATGGAAGAATCAGAAACTGCCGCCAGTTTGTACGATAAGGTTTATGATGCCGAGCGCCCCGAGCTATTCTTTAAATCCACCGCCGCCCGGACATCAGGCCATTTGGCTGAAGTGTATATCCGCAAAGATTCATCGTGGGATGTGCCCGAGCCGGAGCTTACTCTGTTTGTAAACAGCGATGGCAATATTGAGGGCTATACGGTGGGTAACGATATGAGCTCGCGCAGTATCGAGGGGGAGAATGCCCTTTATCTGCCGCAGGCAAAGATCTATGAGAAAAGCGCGGCTTTGGGGCCTTTCCTTTATGTAAGTGAAAAACCAATCGATAAAGAATCAGCCATAAAAATGAGTATCCGCCGGGATGGAAAAGAGGCATATGCTGACGAGACCACCGTATCGCGCATCAAACGCTCGTTTACTGAACTGACGGGCTATTTATTTGCCGAAACAGATTTTCCTAAGGGATGCTATTTGATGACCGGTACCTGCCTGGTACCCCCACCTAATTTTACTTTGCAGGCCGGCGATGTGGTAGAGATCAGTATAGATAACATCGGCACCATAATCAATACTATTGCCCTGCACCCTAAACATCATAAATAACAGCTGCCAATAACCAATTATGAAGAACATAACCCAGTATTTACTTATCCCTGCAATAGCCCTTACTGCATGCGGGGAGCCAGATAGTAAAAAAGTACCTGATACAACAGCCACAGATAGGACGAAGATTGCCACCGATGCATCAAGCAGCACCTTCGCTCACGACCTTGCTTTTCTGCAAAAGCATGATAGCGTTATCGTTCTAAAAAGTAACGATGGCAAAGCGCAAGTCATTGTCTCTCCAAAGTATCAGGCAAAGGTGTTTACTTCTACAGCAGAAGGTGATAGTGGTAGGAGCTTCGGCTGGGTAAACTACAAAACCTTTACCGCAAAGCCGGACGAACACATGAACGCCTATGGCGGCGAGGACAGGCTTTGGTTAGGGCCCGAAGGCGGTAAGTTTTCGGTTTACTTTAAGCCCGGTACCAAAATGGAGTTTGTCAACTGGCACACCCCGCCCGCTATTGATAGCGAGCCGTGGACGCTGGTATCTAAAAAGGATAACGAGGTGGTGATGAGTAAAACCACACAGTTGCTCAACTATGCCAACACCCAACTCAAAATAAAAATCGACAGAAAGGTACAGCTTCTCTCACCTGCCGATATCCCTAAATTGTTAAATATAACCATGGGCGATAAGGTGAATGCGGTAGCTTTCAGCACCACCAACACCATCACCAACACCGGCGACAAAGCCTGGGACAAAACCACCGGCGCGCCTTGTTTGTGGAATCTGGATATGTTTTCACCATCAGAGAAAACTGTCATCGTGGTGCCGTACAACGAGAAAGCCAAAGGCAAAGTTGCTACTACCGATTATTTTGGCCAGATACCGCCGGATAGAGTGAAATACACCAATGGCATCCTGCTGTTTAAAGCGGACGGTAAATCGCGCGGTAAATTAGGTATGCCACCAAACCGAGCCAAAACGATCAACGGCAGTTATGACCCCGAGCATAAGGTACTCACCATTACTTTTTACGATGTAGACCCTAACGGTACCTACTTAAACCAGGAATGGACGCCTGATAAACCACCTTTTACCGGTGATGCTGTGAATGCCTACAATGATGGACCATTGGCTACAGGTGGGCAGATGGGACCATTTTATGAGATAGAAAGCGTATCACCTGCAGCATTCCTTAGGCCGGGAGGCTCGCTTACACACAAACACAGCGTATTTCACTTTACCGGTGACGAAAATCAACTGAATGCAATTGCTTTAAAGACACTCGGAATTTCATTGAATGATATACAAGCTGCCTTTAAATAATTATATTGAGCCACCAATTTTCAATTGTAAAATAAACATATTATAATGTCAAAAGACAAAAGCCTGGCTGCGGTTGCGCTCATCACATCGCTGTTTTTTATCTGGGGATTTGCATTAAACCTTAACCCCATTTTGATCCCGCATTTAAAAAAGGCCTGCCGACTTACAGATTTTCAATCGTCTTTGATCGACTCAGCATCATATGTAGCGTATTTTCTGTTGCCAATACCGGCCGCACAATTCATGAAAAAGTATAGCTACAAAGGCGGCATCATACTCGGCTTGTTATTGTTTTCTTTTGGCGCTGCGTTGTTCTATCCCGCCGCAGCGGTACGTAATTATGGGTTCTTTTTAGGAGCGTTGTTCGTGGTGTTTTCGGGTATGGCTTTCCTTGAAACTGCTGCCAACCCGCTCATTACTTTAATTGGCGACCCGGCAAGTGCTACACAACGTATCAACTTTGCGCAATCTTTTAATGGTATGGCTGCTGCATTGGCACCATTTATTGGCGGTACGTTTATTTTATCAGGAACTGTATTAACTGATGCACAGGAAAAAGCGATGCCGCCCGAACAGTTAGAAGCTTATTTAAACCACGAAGCCTCATCTGTACAAGTGCCGTTTATCGTAATAAGTATAACAGTTTTTGTTGTTGCCATATTTGTTTGGCGTACTGCATTTCCGGTTGTAAAAGAAGAATCTGCCGAAACAAAAGCCATTGAAAATAAGCCGCTATTGGGCAGGATAGCTGCATTGACCAAGAACAAACATTTGATGAGGGGAGTAGTAGCAGAATTTTTTTATGTGGGCGGGCAGGCTTGCGTAACCAGTTTCTTTATCCGCTACAGCGAACATGTAGCCGGTTTTGGCGAACACAGGGCGGCAAAATTACTCAGCATTGGGTTGTTGTTGTTCATGATCGGTCGCTTATCCGGCACGGCATTAATGTCATTCTTTAACCCGGTAAAATTGCTGGTTACCTATGCCATTATCAATATTGGTTTAATTGCAGCTGCGGTAACTTTGCATGGCCCCGGTGTTGTTTATGTGCTAATGGCGGTGCTGTTCTTCATGTCTATCATGTTCCCTACAATATTTTCGTTAACGATACGTGATCTCGGGCCGCAAACCAAGTTGGGGTCATCATTGGTTATTATGGGCATCGTAGGTGGTGCTATTTTACCACCGGTAATGGGCCAACTATCAGACATGTTTAATATTCAAATAGCTTATGTGGTGCCGGGAGTTAGTTTCGCGGTAATATTGTGGTTTGCCCTGCAAAATATCAAAGTGAAAAAGCTTGATGTTGTTAGCGGACATTAATTTAGTCTGCGGTTTGCAGAGGTATTATTTATAGTTTTAATAAAAGATAGCTAATAATTGCAGATGCAAACTGCCAACTATTAACTGCCAACTTCAATAATATGGATCTTAATTTAAAAGGTAAAGTAATCATTGTTACCGGAGGTGCTAAAGGTATCGGCGAGGGGATTGTAACCTCGCTGGCAGCCGAAGGTGCCATACCGGTGATAGTTGGTCGCAGTGAAGAAGATAACCTGGGTGTTATTGATGCCTTACAAGCCAGAGGCGCCGAAGGTTTTCAGGTAGTAGCTGAGCTTACCGAGCCTGAGCAGTGTGCGGCAGCAGTTAGGTTTGTAGTTGAAAAATACGGCCGGATTGATGGATTGGTCAATAACGCGGGTGTTAACGATGGCATTGGCTTAGAGCAGGGCGACTATGAGCGCTTTATGGCATCGCTGCATAAAAATATGGTGCATTATTATCTGATGGCGCATCATGCATTGCCCTATCTTAAAGAGTCAAAGGGGCCTATTGTAAACATCACTTCTAAAACTGCCGATACCGGGCAAGGTGGTACATCGGCTTATGCGGCATCAAATGGCGGGCGAAATGCACTAACGCGAGAGTGGGCGGTTGAACTGCTTAAGTATGGTATCCGCGTAAATGCTGTGGTGGTTGCCGAGTGCTGGACACCCCTCTACGAAAACTGGATAAATACCCTTGCCGACCCTATTGCCAAACGAAAAGCAATCGAGGCAAAGATCCCGTTTGGTAACCGCATGACCACTACTGCCGAAATTGCCGATATGGTGGTTTTCCTGCTTTCAGACAGATCAAGCCATACCACCGGGCAACTGATCTATGTTGATGGTGGTTACGTACATTTAGACCGCGCGCTGGCTAACGCTTAAAAGCTTTTTTTAATCCCGCAGATTTATTAACCTTGTAGCTGATAAACTTATACTTATGGGCGAATATACTGGCCAAACGAGAACCTTAGTTGCTGTAGATTGTATTATTTTTGGATTTGACGGATGGGATATCAAGATCCTGCTTGTTGAAAGGGCAATAGAACCCGAAGTGGGTAAATGGAGCTTGATGGGTGGTTTTATGAAACCTACTGAAAGCCCCGAAGATGCCGCCAACCGCGTACTTCAATTGCGCACAGGGCTTGAAAATGTTTACATGGAGCAGTTTCAGGTGTTTGGCAAGCCAGACCGTGATCCTGTTGAGCGTACCTTGTCCATAGCTTACTTTGCATTAATAGATATCCAGCAGTACCAACAACAATTAGTGAGCGAGAACCATCCCGAATGGTTTTTACTTACCGAAATGCCTGATCTGGTTTTTGACCATGCTGAAATGGTTAAACTGGCTATGAAACAACTGCGCTACAAGGCTTCTTTGCACCCTATTTTGTTCCAGTTATTACCCGGTAAATTCACCATACCGCAGTTGCAGGCTTTGTATGAAGGGGTTTATCAAACCAAGTTTGATGACCGGAACTTTAGCCGTAAACTGCTTTCTACCGGCTTACTCATCAAGCAAAATGAGAAAGATAAGCAATCCTCAAAAAAGGGGGCATTTTACTATCAGTTGGACCAATCTAATTATGAAGAAAAGTTTGAAAAATTCCTTAACTTAGTTCCTAATCCAGATAAATTTTTTTAAACAACAACAAATGCTTAAGAAAGCATTACTAATCCTTATCACAGCTTGTTTTACCTCGCTCTTTGCTGTTGCGCAGCAAAAACCGCAGTATACCCAATACATTTTTAATAACCTGCTATTAAACCCCGCTGTTACAGGTATAGAGAACTACACCGACCTTAAATTTGGCTATCGCAGCCAGTGGAGCGGCCTGGAGGGCGCGCCGGTTACCGCTTATGCTTCTATTACAGCTCCTATAGGTACACAGTTTACCCAAGGTGATGCCGCAGGTTTTTTACCTTACGACGGAGAAAGCCCCTACAGCCGTATGTACACTGCCGATTATCAGGCGTCAGCACCGCATCATGGAATTGGCTTTATGATGGTTACCGACAAAACCGGCCCGATTGATCAGACCAATATTGCAGCTACCTATGCTTACCACCTGGGCATTACCAGCAAATTTAATTTATCGGTTGGGGTATCAGCAGGTGCCAATCATTTGCACCTGGCTACATCAGAATTAACTTTTGAAAATCCGGACGATCCTGTGTTGCAAAGCATCGAGAACAATAAATGGAAACCCGATCTGGGCGTGGGTATATGGGGGTATGCAGCCAATTATTATTTTGGTATTTCTGCGCAGCAGATATTGCCGCAGGTGCAATATATTTCTACCAGAACTTCAAACGCCACTTTGAATAAGGCAGTGCCGCATTTTTTTGCAACCGCAGGGGTAAAGTTATACTTATCTGATGATGTGATGCTCTTGCCCTCAGCTCTGCTCAAATTTATCGATCCCACGCCAACCAGTTTTGATATCAACATGAAATTATCTTTTCGGGATAGGTTCTGGTTTGGTGGTTCATACCGCCGTAACGACTCGTTTGGCGTGTTGGCCGGGTTCAACTTAAACTCATTGGTTAATGTGAGTTATGCCTACGATATTACCACATCGCCGTTAAGATCAGTCAGCAACGGTTCGCACGAATTGGTGCTTGGGATCTTGCTGAACAATAAATACAAATTGACAAGCCCGCAACATGGATGGTGATCTTAAGAGAATCAAGACTATAAGAGTCAGGAATCAAGACATAAAAATCCCTTTAATACTTTAAAGGGATTTTCTTTTGTACAAACTTTTCGAATCCTGATTCTTGCTATCTTGATTCTTAATTCTCTGATCTTGATTCCTGACTCTAACAGTCTTGACTCTCTCTTATAGTTCTTTCCTCAGCCTTGCAACCGGGATGTTCATTTGCTCGCGGTATTTGGCTACCGTGCGGCGGGCAATGTTATAGCCTGCATCTTTAAGAATTTCGGTGAGTTTTTCGTCGGCAAGGGGATGGCGCTTGTCTTCTTTGCCGATGTGTTCTTCCAGGATCTTTTTCACCTCTTTGTTTGATACCTCTTCGCCGCTTTCGGTTTGGATAGCCTCGCTAAAGAATGATTTGAGCAGGAAGGTACCGTGCTCGGTTTGTACATATTTGGAGTTAGCCACCCGCGATACTGTTGAGATATCCATTCCAATACGGTCTGCAATATCTTTCAGAATCATCGGCTTAAGGTTTTTGTCGTCGCCGGTAAGAAAGAAATCGTACTGATACTGCATAATGGCGTTCATGGTTTTAAGCAGGGTTTGCTGGCGCTGCTTAATAGCATCGATGAACCACTTGGCCGAGTCTAACTTTTGCTTAACGAATTGCACGGCCTCTTTCAGTTTTTTATCCTTTTGCGATGCCTTATCGTAATGCTGAAACATCTCCTGGTAAGAGCGGCTTACTTTCAGCTCGGGAGCGTTTTTAGAGTTGAGGGTTAATACCAGTACACCATCATTGTTTTTGATGTGAAAATCCGGTATCACCTGCATTTGCTTGGTGCTTACCTCGTTACTATCGCCGGGCTTTGGGTTCAGTTTCAGGATCTCGTTAACTACACCACGCAGCTCGTCGGAGTTCATGCTTAATGATTTCTCCAACTTATCATAATGCTTACGGGTAAACTCTTCCAGGTAATGTTCAACTACAAGAATAGCTTTCTTAATAATAGGATCATTGGCATCCTTACGGCGAAGCTGTATTAACAAGCACTCCTGTAAGGTACGCGCACCCACGCCCGGCGGATCAAAAGATTGGATTACTTTAAGTATGTCCTCAACCTCTTCGTCCTCGGCCATCACATTTTGTGAAAAAGCCAGGTCATCGGTTAATGACATGATGGGGCGGCGCAGATAACCATCATCATCAAGGCTGCCTATAATCTGGCGACCAATGGCGAAATCATGATCAGATAAGGGCAGCAGATCCAATTGTGCCTGCAGATTCTCAAAAAAAGAACTTTGCACAGCAATCGGGATTTCCTTGCGATCGTCATCATCATCACCATTATTATCATAACGACTGCCGTAATCATTTACATTATCATCCTGCAGGTAGTCGTCGATGTTAAACTCATCCATTTCACCGCCTTCGTTTTCTTCATCATAAGTGGGTTCATCAGGGTCGCGGTCAGGGTATTGCTCTTCAGGTTCGTTGATGTTGGTCAAACTCATATCTTCAAGAGCAGGGTTTTCCTCCAATTCTTCTTTAATACGGGTATCGAGCGAAACGGTAGGTACCTGCAGCAATTTTATAAATTGAATTTGCTGAGGCGAAAGTTTTTGTAGGAGCTTCTGCTGAAGATTTTGTTTTAACATAGTATAAGACGCAGAGTCAAAAGTACGGCAATTAGCCTGAGTTTAAAAATGGATTGTGGCGTTTATTTACAACCTTAAATGATTTTAAATGCCTTTTGTTTGGAGCAGTCAACTTTTTATTAATAACTTTAATAACACAAATAATATTAAGCTTATGGGATTTGTAAAAGAGTTTAAAGAGTTTGCCATTAAGGGCAATGTATTAGATCTGGCAGTTGCGGTAGTTATTGGTGCTGCGTTTAGCAGTATTGTTAAATCGCTGGTTGATGATATTATTACCCCTGCGGTGTTAACCCCGGCATTAAAAGCTGCTAATTTAACCAACCTGAGTGAGCTGGTAATACCCGGCACGGCCATTAAGTATGGTAATTTTATATCTCAGGTTATCTCTTTTATCATTATAGCCTTATCGCTGTTCCTGATCATTAAAGGCCTTAACAGCTTCAAAAAGAAAGAAGCAGAAGCGCCTACTGTTGCACCTGCACCAACTAAAGAAGAAACATTATTAACCGAGATTCGCGACCTGTTGGCTAAGAAAGATTAAGCTTTTGCTTCGCTGTCATCGAGTCATTTGCTTTGCTGTCATTAGTCATTACGCATCGAGTCATTTGCTTTGCTGTCATTGGGTCATTGTATTTCAATTTATTAGTTAGAATATAAATGACTATGCATGGCGTACAAATGCTTCGAGAGATAGCTTTCTCGTTTCCTGAGGTGACCGAAGAACCCCATTTCGAGAAAACTTCCTTTAGGGTAAAAAAGAAAATATTTGCTACAGTGGCCGCGGAACACAACCGCGCCACTGTTAAGCTCTCTCCCGGGGAGCAGGATATCTTTTGCACTTTTAACGCAGAAGTAATCTATCCCGTACCCAACAAATGGGGCAAACAGGGCTGGACACATATCAACCTACTGTTGATCGAGCAAAATATGCTAACCGAAATCCTTAAAACGGCATATGTGGGCATAGCCGCCAAACATCTCGCCGCCCAAATAACTTTTGAGGAAGACTGAAGGTCAGTAATCAGACGTAGGTTATTAGTGGTTAGAATCCCGGAAGTCATGGTGAGCTTGTCGAACCACTTGTGCGCTTCAAAAGGCCTTCGACAAGCTCAGGCTGACAAAAAAGCGCAATGACCCAATGACCCAATGATCAAAACGTCTTCGGTAATTTAGGGTCAGTGAGGATAATAAAGTCGCCCATTTTTTCAAATTTGGTCCAGTCGGGGTTATCAAAGCTGTCATCGGCGTATGCAGCAATGTTGAGGACGCGCACTTTGGGCAAGTATCTTTTTAGCTGCGCTGCCGTGCCGAGCTTTTCCTCGCTGTGGAAACCACCGTTTATCTGCATCACCTTAAAGTCTTTATGCACTTTCAGAAATTTGGAGATGTTGTAAGCCATGGTAGCATCCCACACGTTTTGTGATTGATAGATCTTCATATCACCCATAGCGCTGTGACCGCCCATGATGTTCACAAATTTTTCGTAGTAGGGTCCGGTGGCGGTATCAATAGGTAAAGGAGGCAGCCATGTTTTAGCTTGTGCGCTCAGTTGGTTTAAGCCGGCCAATCCGTTACGGGTAACCATGTTTGTATAGCGGGTAGGGGCGTTGGCGGCTACAACGGGTGTATGCGTTGCCTTAGCCTGTTCAATCATCGGGCGATAGTCTTTATAATTGTTCCAGGCGCGACCTTCGGTAATGAGGTTCTTTTCGCGAATGTAACCGGCCAGGTATTCATCCAAAACGGTTTGACAATCTGTTTGGAACATCTCTAATGATAACGCAGACTTGCCGGGGTACTTCTCCGTCAGCTTTTTAAACAGCAGAGCTTCAAGATAGTGGCCGGTCGAGTCGTTATGTTCCTCACCAAAGAAAAGTACATCGGCTTTATCAAGGCTGCTGAGGATATCATCCACAGTGGCGGTTGCTTTTTTGGCGGTGTTATATATTTTATAATGAGGTGCCATGGCATCCTGGGCCTTGATGGTAAATGGCATAAGGAGCAGTAAAACAGCAATAAAGCTTTTCATTAGGGTAGTGTTAACTTTAATGTTAATAAATTTAGCCAAATAACTGCATTACTATTTGAAAAAACTAAAAATTACGCTACATTTGCACTCTTGTTTTTAAAAGCAAAGATTAGAAGACGAATAGAATAAAATATAGCCATGAAAAGAACGTTCCAACCTTCAGTAAGGAAAAGAAAAAATAAACACGGTTTCCGTGAGCGCATGTCATCTGCAAACGGCAGAAGAATACTTGCTGCAAGAAGAGCTAAAGGCAGAAAAAGATTAACTGTATCTGACGAGCGCACGCACAAAGCATAATAATGGTTGTATCTTCTGCTAAGCAGAGGGGCTAACCGTTTTTGTGTTTGATAGCTGCGGTTCGGCATTAACAACTATGTATACTTTCAAAAAAGAAGAACGGTTATGTAACAAAAGGCTTATCGAAAGTCTGTTTCATAACGGTTCTTCTTTTTTATGTTATCCCTATAAAATATCCTGGATGCCTGCTGATGCAGCGCAGCAATTCCCCGTGCAAATTGTATTTGCGGTTGCCAAAAAGCGTTATAAACATGCTTTAGACCGCAACACTGTAAAACGCCGCATGCGCGAGGCCTATCGCCTCAACAAACAAGCCCTTTTATATGATATGCTTAATAATGCCGATCGTAAACTGGTGTTATTTATTAGCTATATAGGCAAGGAAATTGCTCCCTACGATTTTTTTGAAAAGAAAATGGTGAAGCTTTTAACACAGCTTGCCGCGGAGGCCGTTAAATGAATGCGCTGTGGAATGGCATAAAAGCCATCTTCAGCGCTTTTTTTTTAGCCCTGATAAAGATCTACCAGTATCTTATATCGCCTATATTACCAAATGCTTGCAGATATACACCCACCTGTTCGCAGTATGGGATAGAGGCTATCCGCAAGTACGGCCCCTTTAAAGGCGGCTGGATGGCACTAAAGCGCATTGCCCGCTGTAATCCCTGGGGCGGGCATGGTCATGATCCGGTACCTTGATTTTAAGTCAAAATTCAAAATTAAAAAGTCAAAAACATAGCACGACAGGCATTTTTGAATTTTGAATTTTTACTTTTGACTTTCACTATGATTTTACAGATCGAAACCGCTACTACATCCTGCTCAGTGGCTTTATCAGCCAACGGCGAGGTACTCGCATATAAAGAGATCAACGAGCGCAATATCCACGCCGAGGTTATCACCCTTTATATTGATGAGCTTATCAAACAGCAAAATGCTTCCTATAGTGATATTGATGCTATTGCAGTTAGCTGCGGGCCGGGCTCGTACACCGGTTTGCGTATAGGTGTATCTACAGCTAAAGGTTTATGCTTTGCTTTAGATAAGCCGCTCATCGCCATTAATACCCTTGAGGCAATGGCCAGCGGTATAGCAAAGAAGGATGGGGTAGAAGCTGATGCTTTGCTTTGCCCAATGATCGATGCCCGCCGGATGGAAGTATACACAGCAGTTTACAAAGCCGATGGTACATTACTAAAACCTACAGCCGCTGAGATAATTACTGCTGAAAGCTTTGCTGACCTGCTGAAAGGTAAACATGTATTGCTTTTTGGTGATGGAGCTGCGAAATGTATGGATATCTTGGGCAAAAATCCAAATGCCATATTTGACACGGATTTTGCAAATTCGGCAAGAGACCTTACGCAATTGGCCCAACAAAAATTTGCTAATAAGCAATTTGAGGATGTGGCCTACTTTGAACCCTATTATCTTAAAGATTTTATTGCAGGGACAAAAAAGTAATTAATCGCCGTTATCTATACCCCAGATACTGTTCCATAAACGCTTTATCAGGCCTGGTCGCTCCCCTAAAGGAATGATACTGGAATTAAGCGGATGCTCTATAACATGGCCAAATTTTAACGAGAAACCCATAAAGAAGTCGGCCCCGCTGTAGGCACCTGTTTTTTGTATTTGATTAACACTGCCGGCTGCAGCACCTGCAAAACTAACGCTTTGCAATAGCCTGTCGCTTCCTATAAAGAACTCGGTATTTGGATTTTTTACCATAAACTGCAGTCCCGCAGTAAATATTTTATAGTTATTGTAAGAGGTTACAATTGTGCCTGTAAAATTCTTATACTGAAAAGGATTTGATAACGCTATGGTATAATCGTCGTAAAATAGTTCTTTTTGCACGATAAGCGTAGGCGAGTATCTGTAGCGCATCTCATTATCCAGCCAGTATGATTTGTTAGCACTTAGCTCAAATTTGGCATTAGTAGGTGTAGTAAACCCTTTTTCTATATCTCGCGAGTGTACAATGTTACGCGTAGTGGCGTACAATCTGTCCTCAAGTTTTGAGCCATACAGGTCAAGCACACTATCTGGGTTGGCAAGATTGTTAAAATGGCTCTCAGTAGATTTGCCACCCCAATGTATAAAACCGAGGTCTTTTAAATTGGCCTGAATGATGAAATTATCGCGTGTTTGCAAGCGAGTGCCAACACTTATCGATGCACCGGGATTTCTGAAAGAAGGTAACAGATCGTGCCCTGTAAATTTTCCAGGTGTATAACTTATGCGGTAATCGCCTTGTAAACCAAGTGTAGCGGCGTTAAGAATATCATCAACCTGGAGCGTAGATTGGTTGATATTTAAACGCTGGTACTGTATCCCCAACAATGCGCTCAGTTTAAAACCGAAGGAAAACTTCTTGCTGAACTTTTCGCGGTATGCAAAGCTTATCTGATGATAAGCCTGGTAGCGGTAACTGTTATTTAATACGTCTTTATAAATTAATGGATCGCCGGCAGTAGTAACAGACTTAAAGGCGCTGGGCCGGCTTGATAAAAGCAGCGTTTCGTCAGAAAACAAACCGGTGCCTTCGCCGCGTGTCTGGATAGAGAAGCCCATCTCCTGGTCGCCATCCAGGTTATTAAAAATCCGCAGCATCAGAAAATAGGTGTTTGCATCAGCATTAACACGGCTAAAATTATTTTTACCTATGGTAAGGTTGTTATTAACATACCTGCCAACAAATGTTCGCGATTTTAAAGCTACCTGGCCGTTACCCTTTACAAACAGGTTAGTGCCAAAATTAGGTACAAAAAAATTGAATGATACATAGCGACTGCTATCCGGGATAAAGTTGGTTTGTGCCGGATTTTCAAAAGAATCAAATAAAGTACCGGTATTGTACTGCGAAAATTGCTGGCCAAATGTTGTAGCAGAAATAAAAAGAAAACACACAACCAGTAAAAAACGATTCATATTATAGCAATGCCTTTTGTCTGATACCCGCCCTGTTGGCTTAATTATAGTTTACTAATATCTGTTATTTAAACGGATTAACAGACACCCGGGTTGTGTTTTATTCGATTTAATTGTTTAATTGAACGGTATTACTATCCGGAATATTTTTTTGCAGGCAAAAATTGGTATAGAAATTTTTGTCGGTTGCGCTTAATTGAAAGGATGCTGCATAAAAATTTCGCCAGGAAAGATCATTGTTTTTATATGAAGAATAGGCTTCATCCTTTAAACTCTGTTTTAAAATTTGCTGTGCATTTTTAAAATGTAAGAAGAACGAGACATTGCTACGTTCGGCCAAGAGGTTATCAAACGGAAGATAATTATCTGTTTTGCTGATGAGCTTGCGATTAAAATAAGTATCGGCATAGCTGGTTAATTCGCCGGGAGTATTAGCCAGGATCAAATAGTTATCAAAAATACGGAAGTAGGGTCTCCTGAATGCGCTAAACGCATCGCCCAATAAAAAATAAGGCAGTTTGTTGTAATTGAATTGCCCAACCTCGTCACTTACCATGCTGCTGATGTTGGTCATGATCGGCTTCAGTAACGAACCATTTTTTACTTCGATGATGGCAAATTTTTCCTGGAAACGAGTGGTAACAACAGCAAATTCGTTTTTTACCAGTTTCTCAAATTCTGATTTTATATTGATACCGGTTTCTGCTTTTACTTTAGTAAACAGTATAGTTCTCTCTTTTTCCAAGCCTGCTTTTTGCTGAAAAGTAGATAAGTCGCCGAAAAACCTTGCATCGTCAGACACAGCCATGTCAATGGCGTAAGCTGTTGTGGAAGGATAGATATCTTTCAGATTATTGACAACAGGTTGCTGATTGGCAAATATGTTGAGGTAACTGCCAGGTTTTTGTGTCTCGATGTTGGTGTAACCGGCAAACATGATGGCGTCGTTCTTGAAATTGATATTAAGAGCGGATAGGGCGGGCAGCAAACGGAAAGGTTTAAAAATATCGGTATTGTCCTTAAATAACTGATCGAACAACGGATCGAGGTGCTGATAATTGACATATAAGTTCACCAACGAATTAGAGTTTTGTTGATCGAGCAGTAACATAAATATCTGCTGATCTTTTTGAGGTTGATAAGTGGCAGCCCGGGTAATAAGGTCTTTTGAAAAACTTGCTGAAAAAATATTGCCACCGGTATTTATAAGGTATAAACGTTTTTTTAACGAGGCAAAGTAGATATTATAACCGCTTCTCTCGCCGATCTTTAGTGGTGTGATCAACATGCCCGTGTTACGTTGCTTGGTTAGGTCATCAAACTTTAGTGCAGTAATATCTCTTACTGAAGCCGTTAGTAATAACTGAACATCTTCATCTTTTGAGGGGTGTACAGAGATGAAAATGTTGCGGTCATCAAATGCTTTATTAAGCGTGGGGTTATTGATAAGACGGTTTCTAACAGTATCTAACTCGGTAAGCTTTTCTTCGCCAATCAGGTTGCCTAAAATTTTATTGCCTTTATAGATCTCGTATAAACTGTTTTCGTTGGTAAACTCAAATACCAATGCGGCATTGTCTGGTATGGTGCGTATTACGTTGCCTGCGTGCATGCCTGATGCGCCAAGACTGTTAAAGTATTTAACGGTTACCCATGCAACAGCGGCAATTAAAATTAAGGTTATGGCTATCAGTCTCTTCATGTACGGTGTTACGGTTGCAATTTAGAATTTTACTGTACCACAATAAAGTAATACTTTCATTTGGTTAACTTAGCCTTTTATATCTACATGAATAAACAGATAATAATTACGGCTTCGTTACTGGGTGCTTTGGCAGTAATTGCCGGTGCTTTTGGCGCCCACGCTTTAAAAGATGTACTCATGGCTAAGCAGTTAGATACCTGGCACACAGCGGTGCAATACAATTTTTACCACGTATTTGCCCTGCTCTTTTTATCAACCTTTGGTCGCTTCAAAAATAAGATGATAAACGTTGCCTATTATATGTTTACTGTAGGCATTGTGTTTTTCTCGGGCTCTCTTTACTTACTATCATGCCGTGATCTGTTACACATGCCTGGTTTAATTGCTCTTGGCCCCATAACACCAGTAGGCGGCCTGTTGTTTATTATAGGATGGATTGTTTTAGCAATAGCTGCTTTCCGCAATAAATAAAAACCCAAAATGTTAGAGTTTGCCGATGGTGCTGCAGCTACACGCAAAACGCTTTTTGTTGAAGTGATATTGCCTTTAGCTATCAGCATTAATTACACTTACCGCGTGCCCTACGAGCTTAACGATGCCATAGCAACCGGTAAAAGGGTAGTGGTAGAGTTTGGTAAAAGCAAACTCTATACAGCAGTTGTGAGTGCTATTAGCGAACATGCCCCCGAAAAGTACGAAGCAAAATATATCCTTGATATTCTTGATGACCAACCGGTAGTTACCCAAAAACAATTGCAGTTTTGGCATTGGCTGGCGGAATATTATATGTGTAACGAGGGCGATGTGATGAATGCAGCCCTGCCAACCGCCCTAAAACTGGCCAGCGAAACCAAGGTGATGCTGAATAAAGGTTTTGAGTACGATAAATCATCACTGAATGATAAGGAGTACCTGATAACCGAAGCACTTGACCTTCAGCCTGAACTCACCATCAGCGATATTGCCAAGTTGTTGGGGCAAAAAACGGTGATGCCGATATTGAAATCGCTATTTGAGAAAAATATCATTAACATTTCTGAAGAGGTTGCCGAACGGTACAAACCGCGCAAGCGGGCTTATATCACACTTAACCCGGCTTACCATAACCAGGATGCCTTGCAGGAATTGTTTATTATCCTGGAGAAGCGCGCACCTAAACAGGCTGATGCCGTGCTGGCTTATATCAAACTATCGCGACAGCAAAAGACCATCTCAAAAGCAGAGTTATTAGAAGCCAGCGGTGCAGGCGAATCGAGCATTAAATCACTGGCCGAAAAGGAAGTTTTTTTTATCGAGGAGAAAAATGTATCGCGCCTTGGCTATGAAGAGGATGATGATGAGTTAAGCAACTTTGTGCTAAGCGAGGCGCAGCAAGTTGCTTTGGACGGCGTAAGACAGCATTTTAACGAGAAGGATGTGGTATTGCTGCACGGTGTAACGTCGTCCGGCAAAACACAGATCTATATTAAGGAAATAGAGCGATTTATCGCCACCGGGAAACAGGTGTTGTATCTGCTGCCCGAGATAGCTTTAACCACGCATGTTATCGAGCGTCTGCGCGTTTATTTCGGCAGTACTATTGGCGTTTATCATTCTCGCTTCAATGATAATGAACGGGTAGAGGTTTGGCAGAAAGTGCTAAACGGCGAATATAAGGTAGTGCTTGGTGCACGTTCATCGGTGTTTTTGCCCTTTACCGATTTAGGATTGATCATCGTTGATGAGGAGCACGAAACCTCATACAAGCAGTTTGACCCGGCTCCACGTTATAATGCCCGTGATGCAGCTATTTACTTAGCCAATATGTATGGCAGCAAGGTATTGCTGGGATCGGCCACACCATCATTTGAAACCTATTATAATGCCCGCACCGGCAAATACGGGTTTGTTGAACTTGCCGAGCGTTATGGCGGGGTTGAGCTGCCGCTAATACAAGTAGTAAGCATTACCGAAGAGACCAAGCGCAAAACCATGCAATCGCATTTTAGCAGCGTGTTGGTGCAGGATATTTATCAGGCTTTGGATAATAAAGAGCAAGTGATATTGTTCCAGAACCGCCGTGGCTATGCGCCGGTGCTGATGTGTAAGGTTTGCGCCTACACGCCAAAGTGCATTAACTGCGATGTGAGTTTAACTTATCATAAACACACGCATAAATTGCATTGCCATTACTGTGGTTATAAAGAAGATACACCTAATGTTTGCCCGGCTTGCGGCTCAACGCATTTGGAGTATAAAGGCTTCGGTACCGAGAAGGTAGAGGATGAGTTATCGATACTGATGCCCGAGGTTCGCCTGCAAAGGATGGATCTGGACACCACGCGCTCACGCAACTCGCTGCAAAATATTCTAAATAACCTTGAGGAGAAGAAGATCGATATTTTGGTAGGCACCCAAATGGTAGCTAAAGGGCTTGATTTTGCGGATGTCACCGTTATCGGTATCATAAATGCCGATAGTCTCCTGAAATATCCCGACTACCGCGCTAACGAACGCAGTTACCAAATGCTTGCGCAGGTAAGCGGCAGGGCAGGCAGGCGGGGTAAACAGGGTAAGGTTGTGATACAAACTTACGATCCCAACCACCGCGTTATTCGCCAGGTGATAGATAACGATTACAACGACTTGTATTTTACGGAAATGGATGAGCGCAAAAGCTTTAAATATCCGCCATACTATCGCATCATTAATTTAGATGTAAAGCATAAAGATCCTGAAGTATTGTATAACCAAGCCGAGTATCTGGCGGGTGAACTCCGCAAACATTTCGGCGACAGGGTAATAGGGCCGGAATCGCCACTCATCAACCGCATCCGCAATTTTTACATAAAATCAATCATGCTCAAGTTTGAGCGGGATAATATATCGATAGTAAAAGCCAAGGCACTTATCAGGGATGTAATCACGCAGTTCCAAACAACCAAGCTGAGCAAAGGGAGTATAGTGCAGCCGGATGTCGATCCGTATTAAGACTAATTACTTTTCAACAACATCCTCATTCACAAGCCGCTAAAAAGCCAACAATTCTTAACAAAAAGATAAAGTGTGTAAAACTTTCATTTAATGTAAGTTGTTGATTTTTATATCGACACACTATATAAAATTGTTATGACAAACTCTATTCTTGAAATAAACGAAAACGAGTACCTGATTAAATTAAACAGGAGAAGTTTTGACCTTTCTTTTATTCGCAGTTTGCTAAAGATGGTTGAAGTTTCAGAACCGGTTAAAGCTGAGACTAAAGAAGAGAGTTTTGAGAAATTTTCTTTTGCGCCAGCGCCTTTAGTCGACAGGCATGTTGAGCCAAGTCAAAGCAACTCTGCCGAGCCTGATTATTTCAGCAAGCTCGACGAGAAGTAATCTTTGCAAATATCTTAGTTAAAATTTCTGGCGGTAGTTGCGCACAACCTGTTGCTTGTCCATCTGCCCCATTTGTGCCTTCATCATTTTTATTTGGTCGGCGAGGAGTTTGTTCTTGTCGTCCTTGGTTGCCTCTTTTATATACATTTCTGCCTCGCGCTTGTTACGCTTAGCCATTGATATACCTGCAAGGCTTAGCTTAGCCAATGCATTGTTGTGAGACATACTCATGCCCAATTGCAGCGCTTTCTTAAAGTATTTTTCGGCCTTTAACGGTGCTTTTCTTGATTCTATCAAACCGATAAGCATGTTGTAATAACCCCATTGTTTTTTGTTCAGTTCTTTCTCATAATCTTTAATACGGTAAAGAAACTGCTCAGCCTTATCTGTATTTTCTTTACGCAGGTAAAACTGCGCTATGATCATGTTTTCGTTGAAGAAGAAAGTAAGCAGCGTAATACCACCTAATAAAAAAACGGTTATTCCCCATCCCCAAAAGCCAAAGGCACAAAGCGTTACACCGGCACCCATTATAACACAGGCAATAACTAACCTAACTATATTCGACATAATTTGTATTACTATAAAAACAGTGTGCAAATATCGTTATTTGTACGCTAAATAAATCATCAGTATTTAATATTTATGGCAGGAGAATTAGACCCTTCGTGGAAAAAACATTTAAGTGCAGAATTTGAAAAACCATACATGCAGGAGCTTAAGGTTTTCCTGAAACAAGAGAAGGATGCCGGCCACACCATATACCCCCGCAATGCCGATATTTTTAATGCTTTCAACATCACACCTTTTGATGACGTAAAGGTGGTGATACTGGGGCAGGACCCATACCACGGCCCTAACCAGGCGCATGGATTATCGTTCTCGGTGCAGCGCGGCATTCCCGCACCGCCATCGTTAAAGAATATCTATAAAGAACTATCAACCGATATTCCCGGCTTCACCATCCCACAAACCGGCGACCTCACCAAATGGGCGCAGCAAGGCGTGTTGTTATTAAACGCTACGCTAACAGTTAGGGCAGCAACAGCAGGCTCGCACCAGAAAAAAGGTTGGGAGAAGTTCACCGATGCGGCAATTAAAATCCTGTCTGATGAAAAGAAAGGTTTGGTATTTATCCTTTGGGGAGCTTATGCTCAATCAAAAGCAGCGCTTATCAACCCGAACAATCATCACCTCATTATCAAATCTACCCACCCGTCGCCACTGGCGGTAAGTCACGGCGGATTCTTTGGCTCTAAACCGTTTTCAAAAACAAATGAGTTTTTGGAGAAGCAAGGGAAGAGTGGAATTGATTGGCAAATCTCATAGAGAGTCAAGACAACAAGAGTCAGGAATCAAGATAGAATAACAAATAATCAATGATTAAAAAGCCCTTTAGCATTTGCTAAAGGGCTTTTTAATTTCTATGTCTTGATTCCTGATTCCAACAGTCTTGACTCTCTTATCAGTATTCCAACGGAACTATCGGCTCCTTTTTGCTGGTGCTCATGATCATCATGGTTTGGAAAGTTTTTACCACCGATATACGGCTGATCTTTTCCATGATCAATTGTTCGTATGATTTAATGTCGCGCACGTAAACTTTTAGCAAAAAATCGCATTGGCCGGTTACGTGATGGCATTCGGTTACCTCTTTGATGTGTTTTATCTCGTCCAGAAAGGTTTGGATAGTATTCTTCTGATGAAAATCAAGCGAGATCTGGATAAAGGTTTTGATGCCAAGACCGAGCTTCTCCTCATCAACCAGTGCATGATAGCTCTTTATATATTGGGCATTCTCCAATTTGCGCACACGCTCCAGGGTAGGGGCCGGCGACAAGCCAATCTCATTTGATAGCTGCAAGTTGGTGATGCGGACATTTTCCTGTAAAATCTTGAGTATCTGTAGGTCTATTTTATCTAATTCTGACGCCATGGTAATTGCAAATATATACTATTCTTAACCTCACAAAATATAATTTTTTTTAAATATCTCACAACAAAACAAATCGCAGATAAGTTTGTATTTTTAGACAAGTCTAAAAAAATAATTAGATTTGTATAAATGAATACTTTAGCCGAGGAAAATTATTTGAAGGCGATATATAAATTATCGCTTACTGCCGGTAATGTAAGCACAAATCAAATTGCTGCCGAATTGGCTACTAAAGCATCGTCTGTTACCGATATGGTGCGTAAACTTGCCGAGAAGGCTCTGGTTAACTACACACGGTACCAGGGTGTGAGCCTCACTAAAGCAGGAGAGAAGGTGGCGCTCAATATCATTCGCAGGCATAGGCTTTGGGAATATTTTTTGGTAGAGAAGCTGCATTTTAAGTGGGATGAGGTTCACGATATGGCCGAGGAGATGGAACATATCTCGTCAACCGAACTGATTGATCGGCTTGATGCCTTTATGGGCCATCCTACCCGTGACCCCCACGGCGACCCGATTCCCGATTGCGACGGCAACTTTAAGGTAACAGAACTGAAGCCCGTATCCACGGTAGAAATAAATACGGCCGGTGTCATATCCGGCGTTCGCGACCATTCGGCAAGTTTTCTGCAATACCTGGAGCGACAGCAGCTTACCATTGGCAAGCATATTATTATAAAAGAAGTCATCAGCTACGATAATGCTGTGATATTAGAAATGGAAAATACTCAAATACAAATAAGCCGTGACGTGGCCAATAACCTTTTAATAGCCTTATGATACACCACGACTCACACTCTTTAGGCAACGTACACAATACCGTTGCTACCGAAAATAAAACCGGCTGGCGCAAGATCTTGTCGTTCCTTGGGCCAGCGTATTTGGTTAGCGTGGGCTACATGGATCCCGGCAACTGGGCAACAGATTTAGCCGCGGGCAGTCAGTTTGGTTATAAACTGATATGGGTGCTTTTATTATCCAATCTGATAGCCTTATTGTTGCAAAACCTTTGCGTGAGGCTGGGTATTGTCCGCGGACTGGATCTGGCGCAGGCATCAAAAAACAGCTATCCGCCGTTTGTTAATTTCTGTCTGTACGTAATGGCACAGATTTCCATCATAGCCTGTGACCTGGGCGAGATCATCGGTATGGCTATCGGTTTGAACTTGTTATTCGGCTTACCGCTGATATGGGGCGTATCCATAACTTTGCTGGATACTTTGCTGCTATTGCTATTGCTTAACAAAGGCATGCGCAAATTAGAAGGCTTTATCATCTCGCTGATCTTCATTGTAGGTGTGGCCTTTTTGGCGCAGATGTTTATTGTAAAACCGCAGATGGTTGATGTGGCTAAAGGCTTTATCCCAACGCAGTTGAACAGCCAGGCATTGTATATTGCCATTGGTATCATCGGCGCCACCGTGATGCCGCATAATTTGTACCTGCATTCGTCGTTGGTGCAAACACGTAAGATAGACCGCACGCAAGAAGGGATCAAGAACGCCATTACCTATAACTTTTGGGATACTACAATTGCCCTTAACCTGGCATTTTTTGTGAATGCAGCCATCCTGATATTAGCTGCTGCAGCTTTCTATTATCGCGGCTATCACGAGGTTGCCGAGATACAGGATGCACATAAACTGCTTACAAATATCTTCGGGAAACTGGCACCGGCCTTGTTTGCCATAGCGCTGATAGCAGCCGGGCAAAGCTCAACCGTAACAGGTACGCTTGCCGGGCAGATCATTATGGAAGGTCACCTTAACCTGCGCATTGCTCCGTGGCTGCGCCGTTTACTTACGCGATTGCTGGCAATTATCCCGGCGTTTTTCACCATACTGCATGCCGGTACCGAGGGTTTGGGTAAGTTGCTTATTCTAAGTCAGGTGGTACTAAGCTTGCAATTGGGCTTTGCAGTAATACCGCTGATACATTTTACATCAGATAAAAAACGCATGGGTCAGTTTGCCAATAGCATACCTATGAAAGTTGCGGCTTGGTTTTTTGCACTTATCATTGTAGGCCTAAATGTTCGGTTAGTGATACAGGAGATTGATACTTGGGCAGGCCAGGGGCCGGGTTCTGCCAACCTTGTTCATTTTGTGATAACGCCGATTGCCATAGCCATAGGTGTATTGATGCTGTACGTTTTCCTGCGGCCGTTGTTATATAAACACGTTAATCAGCCAATACAAGTGCCGCATGGTTTGGCATCTAATTTAGATAACCTTGAGGCTATAAATTACAAACAGATCGGAATCACGATAGATTTTTCTAAAAACGATCAGGATACCATTCGTCATGCTTTAATGCAGGGTGGCAAACGGGCACATTACAACCTTATCCATGTGGTTGAGACGGCAGGCGCGCGTTATTATGGCAAACAGGTAATGGACAGTGAAACTCAAAGTGATGTAGATAATCTGGACAAATATGTAAAGACCCTAACCGACCTCGGATATAAAGCCGAAGCAAAAATTGGCTACGGTGGCCCGGCAACGGCTATTGCCCAGATTGCCACAGAAACGGAGATAGACTTTCTGGTGATGGGATCGCACGGGCATAAAGTTTTAAAAGACCTGATATTTGGCACAACGGTTGATGCTGTGAGGCATAAGGTGAATGTGCCGGTGCTGGTTGTTAAACCGCAACGAAAATAATTGCATATTTGCAATCCCAAATAAGTTTCAGGATGGAGCAGAACGTATATATCAAGAATAAGAAAGCCTACTTTGAGTATAGTATACTGGATAAGTATGTTGCAGGCATCCAACTGTTGGGTACCGAGATCAAATCCATCCGTAACGGTAAGGCTAACATTAATGATGCGTTTTGTACTTTTATAGATGGCCAGCTTTACGTGCGTAACCTGCACATCTCAGAATACTCATACGGATCGTTCTACAACCACGAGGCCAAGCGCGACCGCGTGCTTTTACTCCACAAAAAAGAACTCAAAAAACTCCAAACCCGCGGCGAGGAGAAAGGCTTAACAATTGTACCGCTGGCTTTATTCATCAGCGAACGCGGTTTTGCCAAACTGGAAATAGGCCTTGCCCAAGGTAAAAAGACCTATGATAAACGCGAAACCCTTAAAGAACGCGATACTAAACTGGAGATGGACAGGGCAATGAAAAGATAGAACCCCGTAATTCTCGGTTGGCAAATTTGTGCCAATTTTTTATCTTAAGGTCGTGAAAATTAAGCTATTGATGGCAGTCGCCCTAACGGCTGTTATAACCGGCTGTAAAAAGCAAAACACTATCACACCAATTGATGAATCACCTGTACCTGGTGTTGAGTTTGCCGTTTCCGGAATATTTGAGGACAATATGGTACTGCAGCGTAATAAACCTATTGACATATGGGGCACGGGTAAACCGGGTAGTGCAATCGATGTTAAAGATAGCTGGAATACCGAAGCCTCGGTTACTACCGATAGCAAAGGTTTTTGGACTGCTATTTTGCCGGCCACAGTTGCCACGGACGTCCCTCAATCCCTTACCATATCCACCCCAAACGAGAAAAGCATTACTATAGGTAACATCCTTATTGGTGATGTTTGGATCTGTTCCGGGCAATCCAATATGAATATGCCGTTGGGCAACGTTAGTCCTTTTGGTGGTGTTGAAAATTATCAGGCAGAAATTGCCGCTGCAAACTATCCGCAGATTAGATCTTTTACGGTTAAAGAAGATTACGAAGCAGACCCTAAAGAATTTTTAAAATTTAACTCTGACTGGATAGCCTGTTCGCCCCAGACAGCTACAAACCTCAGCGCTGTTGCATATTATTTTGCCCGTAAAATAAATATAGAACAGGGTATACCTGTAGGAATTATTGTATCGGCAGTAAACGGTAGCTGGTGCGAAACATGGTCGCCGGTTGAGGTTTTTAACAACGATAGATCGTTAGATAACCTATATAACAACACCCATCAAAGCAGTCAGTTATACAACGGGATGATCAATCCTTTGCGTAAAATGTCGATTACGGGGTTTAATTGGTATCAGGGCGAGAACAACCAGAATTTTATTCCATATAACAGTTACAGCGATCTAAACGTGGCTCTGATCAAAAGCTGGCGCGATAAATTTATCCAGGGCGACCTGCCATTTAATTACGTACAGATAGCCCCGTTTGACGACAAAAGCACCAATAACCCAACACTGGATGGATTAGCCAGATTTAGAGAAGCGCAAGCCAACGTGCGAGCCAAAGTAACCAAAAGCAGCATGGTTGTTACTATGGATGTAGGCGACGTTGCCAACCATCACCCTAAATATAAAAGGCAGGTGGGGGAGCGTTTAGCCACAATTGCACTCAATAGAACGTACGGCAAGGAGGTCGCATTCTTAGGCCCCAAATATCAATCTTACACCCAAACAGGGGCGCTGATAACCATAAAATTTGAATCCGGCACATCTACCGGATTAACAACCGTTAACAACACTCCGCTAAAACAATTCTTTTTTGTAGCCGGTGCGGATAAGGTATTCCGCCAGGGTGAGGCAAGCATTAATGGTGATGAAATAGTAATAAGAGTGCCTAAAGAAATATCGCAGGTGGTTGCAGTTAGGTATGCATTTACTAACTACCCGGTAACTAACTTACAAAACGTAGCAGGCCTTCCCGCAGAGCCATTTAGAACGGATAGCTGGTAAAAGATGAACTCGATTACCTACTGCAAACTAAAAACTGCCAACGGAATTTACCACGCTCTATCCCCAACCAGTGGCACAAACCTGAAGGTATCCAGTACATGACGCTCGTAATCATGCTCGCCGGTTTTTAGCACGGTGACCATTTTTTGTGATTTTTCGTCGCCTACGGGGATAACGATTATACCACCGATGTTGAGTTGTTTGAGTAATGTTTCCGGCACCGTTGGAGCACCTGCAGTTACAATGATCTTATCATAAGGCGCATCTGATGCAATACCTACCGAGCCATCGCCCAAAAAGAATTTTGGTTTATAGCCCATGTAAGGCAGCACCTGTATAGTGCGTTCGTACAGCTTTTCCTGGCGCTCAATAGTAAAAACCTTAGCACCCAGCTCTAATAATATACAGGTTTGGTAACCGCAACCCGTACCTATTTCCAATACTTTATCGCCTTTACTGATGTGCAGCAATTCCGTCTGATAAGCCACCGTATATGGCTGCGAAATGGTTTGGCCTGCACCTATAGGAAAGGCGATATCTTTATAAGCCTGATTCCAGAAAGTTTCGTCGAAAAAATAATGGCGCGGCACTTTGCTAATTGCGGTTAAAACTTTCTCGTCCTCAATCCCCTTTTTTCGCAACAGCTCAACCAGTCGTTTACGTGCCCCTTGTTCGCGGTAATTATCAATAAACTTATACGCCATAATCCAATGCTAAAATACTATGATTTGAGCATTAATTAAGGCTTGCAAAAGCAAATAAGATTTTACCGGCTGATTTTAAGACAGATTACTTTTGCACAAAAAAAGGCGTTATATTACTATAACGCCCTTGTATATTTTAGCCGGAAGGTTGCTTACGCAAACCAGGCCATCACGTCATCTTTAGTTGGCATGGCAATTTCCAGTTTTAGCTTTTTACGCATACCGCCAAGGTCATTGAATATTTTGTTAGGGTTGCCTGCTTTCAGTTCCTCAACACTGTTGAAGCCCATTTTATTTAGTACCGGCACCCATTCTGCAGGGATGCCTATTGCGGTGAAGTCTTCAATGGTCGGTGCTTTTACTTTCTTCTCAGGGCGCATTTGCGGGAAGAACAATACTTCCTGGATAGTGCTCTGATTGGTCATCAGCATCACCAAACGGTCGATACCGATACCAAGGCCCGATGTAGGTGGCATACCATACTCTAAAGCACGCAAGAAGTCGTCATCCATCGCCATAGCTTCCTCATCACCACGACCGGCCAGTACCAATTGCTCTTCAAAACGTTCGCGCTGGTCAATAGGGTCGTTTAGCTCAGAGTAGGCATTACCTATCTCTTTACCATTAACAAATAGCTCGAAACGCTCTACCAAACCTTCTTTGCTGCGGTGTTTTTTGGCAAGCGGCGTCATTTCGATAGGGTAATCGGTAATGTAAGTTGGCTGGATAAGGTTAGCCTCAACTTTAGCGCTGAAGATTTCGTCAACCAGTTTGCCTTTGCCCATGCTGTCGTCAACCTCAATGCCCAGCTCGCCACAGGTTTTACGAAGACCAGCCTCGTCCATGCCCGAAACATCAATGCCGGTATATTTTTGTATCGACTCGTACATTGACAATTTCTCGTACGGGCCTGCAAAATTGATCTCATTTTGGCCAACCTGTACCACGGGTACGCCGTGTACAGCGCGGGCAACGGTCTCTAAACACTCCTCAACCATGGCCATCATCCATACGTAGTCTTTATAAGCTACGTAGATCTCCATAGCGGTATATTCAGGGTTGTGGGTGCGGTCCATGCCCTCGTTACGGAACATTTTACCAAACTCGTACACACCATCAAAACCCGCTACGATAAGGCGTTTCAGGTAAAGCTCATTGGCAATACGCAGGAACAAAGGCATATCCAATGTGTTATGATGCGTAGCAAACGGGCGCGCCGCTGCACCACCATGGATAGATTGCAGGATAGGAGTTTCTACTTCCATCCAGCCCTGTGCGTTAAAGTAGTTACGCATAGCCGTAATTACTTTAGAACGGTTGATGAAGATCTGCCTGAAATCCGGGTTCACCGTTAAATCCACATAACGCTGGCGGTAACGC
>JAESTD010000118.1 GCA_016763755.1 Mucilaginibacter sp. | reverse complement strand
CATGCGCTGACCACCAGCCAAGACTTCGAGCATTGGACGGAACCGGAGTTGGTCTTTCACGCCGATGAAGAGGACCAGAGGCTGGCCCGCGAAGCGATTGCCCAGCGTGCAACCCCGGGCTGCGTGGTTCTTGTAGCTAAGGATGGCAAAGTGATATTTAATAAAGCTTACGGCTATCACGCTTACGATAACGGCATCCTGGATAACATAACCGATATTTTTGACGTAGCATCTATGACCAAGATCTCGGCCACAACCATGGAAGCTATGCAGTTGTACGACCAAGGGAAATTGAACCTCGATTCTACTATCGGCAGTTATATGCCTATAGCGCGCAACACCAACAAGAAGACGTTAACCGTTCGTGAGATCCTGGAGCATCAGGCAGGGCTGATACCGGATATCCAAACCTTTGAGGTGATCAAACCGGCAGACCACGTTACCGACTCTTCTGCTGCCTTCCCAACCAAGGTGAACAACGGCTACTTTCTGCGCAAAAATTACTTTGAAGATGTGATGCTGCCTGCCATGCTGCGCTCGGCAGTGAAAACCCGCGGGCAATATGTTTATAGCGATGTTGGTTTAATATTTACCCAACAGATAGTTGAAACTATTACCTCTACCCCGCTGGATGTTTACGTTCAAAAGAAATTCTATGATCCGCTTGGCATGCAAACTGCAGGCTTTTTGCCGTTAAAGCGTGTCCCTGCCACCCGCATACCACCAACCGAGGATGATCGTAAAGACCGTAAATCGTTATTAGACGGATACGTGCACGACCCAACTGCTGCCCTGATGGGTGGCGTTGCCGGTCATGCCGGATTATTTGCCGGCGCAAATGATATCGCCATACTTTATCAGATGATGCTCAACCGCGGCACTTACGGGGGCGTACAATACATCAAGCCGGAAACGGTTGACCTTTGGACATCCAAGCAATCGGCCATCAGTCGCCGTGGTATAGGTTTTGATCGTTGGGACCCTATTGCCGATAGACATTACCCGTCAAAACTGGCATCAGACCAAACTTACGGGCACACCGGCTTTACCGGTACCTGTATCTGGGTTGATCCTAAGTATAATTTGGTTTATGTGTTCCTGTCAAACCGTGTACATCCCAACGTTGGTAATAAATTAGGTAGTTTAAATATTCGTCCCCGGATCCAGGATGCTATTTATGAAGCTATACAAAAGGGGATGTGAGCGACCTCTCGCCCGCACTTCATTGCGAGGCACGAAGCAATCTCTTTAAGCAAATCTCTTATGCAAGGTGTATAATTGTCCTAAAGAGAATGCTTCGTGCCTCGCAATGACGCGTTGAAGGGTGAGAAACTTGCTTAAACAAGAAAGGCCCCGATAAATCGGGGCCTTTCTTGTTATGTTCGTAAAGTGTTACTTAACCTTTACCGGCACGGTAACTTTACCCCAGCTAAGAGTAAAGCCTTGGCTGTTTATTTTGTAAACCAAACGCTCATTCATAGCTGATGAAGTTGGCTTAATGGTTACACGTAGTGCATCCTGGCTTTCATCATATTTGTATGCACCCCACTGTTTAGCTACTTTGTTGAACACAATTATCCATGTGGTAGCAGTAGGTACAGTGAAGAAACCGTAGGTGCCAGCCGCCAGTTTTTTACCTTCCACCATAATGTCTTTGTCGGTAGTAAAGGTGGTTGCCTCGTTAGCACCAGCACGCCATACTTTATCGAACGGAACCAGTTCGCCCCAAATTTTACGGCCTTTAACAGATGGGCTGCCGTAGTTAATGGTAATAGTAGCAGAGCCAACTTTAGCGCTTACACTGTCGCGAGGGCTTTCAACCGGTTTGTTTTGTGCAAAAGATAGTGTAGCAAAAAGCATTGCGCATACAAACATTGCTGTATGCTTAAGCAGATTTTTAGTTTTCATTTTCGGTATGATTTAGTTTTTGTTTGGTAAAGATATAGCTTATAAACTTAAAGCATTAAAAATTATTGCCCTAAGGCGTTTAAACGCATGCTTTGGCACGATACATGCATGATAATCAGCGAATTCACATTGCAGTTAGGAATAGACCGAAAGGTTAAACAATTGTTGTGAGTTTTTGCCCTTGTCGCTCTCTTTTGGGCGACAGGGGTTTTTTATTTTATAAGCCCGCCTATCCCAGTATATTTGCTTTACATGAGCAACCAACCTAAGTCGGTTTATTTGATATTGCTTGTACTGGCGATGGTTGTAAACTTTGCCGGCATAAACGCCAGCTTCTTTACCGATGACCCCGGGCTGTATGCTTCTATCGCCAAAAGCATTGTTCAAAAAAACGATTGGCTTCAGCTTTTCACTTACAATACCGACTGGCTTGATAAACCGCATTTTCCGTTCTGGATGGCAGCCGTATCGTTTAAGATCTTTGGTATAAGCGCATGGACCTATCGCTTGCCTGCATTACTGTTCTTTTGTTTAAGCTTGCTGTATACCTGGTTATTTACAAAACGTTTTTACACTAAGGATGCAGCATTTATTGCTGTACTTATTTTAGCCACGGCAGTACATATCCTCATCTCAAACATAGATACCCGGGCCGAACCTTACCTGATGGCTTTGGTTATCGGAAGTATTTACCATATCAGCAGATACAATCAAAAAAGTACGGCTAAGCATTTCTTATTTGCAGCATTGCTAACCGCCTGCGCAATCATGACTAAAGGCTTATTTGTTATTGTTGCCATATATGGGGCTTTGCTGGGGCAGATGATCGTACAAAAACAGTTTTTGAAATTATTCAGTGGCAAATGGTTACTGCTATATCTATGCACAGTGGTTTTTACCCTACCGGAGTTTTACGCGCTGTATATGCAATTTGATCTGCATCCAGAGAAATTGGTTTTTGGCAGGCATAATGTAAGCGGCATAAAATGGTTTTTATGGGATAGTCAATTTGGGCGCTTTGTAAACAACGGGCCTATCCAACAAAAGAAATCCGGCGACCCATTCTTCTTTATCCATACCATGCTCTGGACGTTTTTGCCATGGTGCCTCATGTTTTATTTTGCGGTTTATAAAAGCATCCGCAGGATATTTCAGAAAGCCGCCTTGCCAGAATACTATACCATTAGTGGCGGGCTTTTACTGCTGTTGTTATTTTCGCTATCGCGGTTCCAATTGCCTTTTTATACTAACATCCTGTTTCCTCTGTTTGCTATCATCATGACGCCTTACCTCACATCGGCTTTAGGCAAAGGAGAAGAAACTGTGAGAAAAGCGTTTTTGTTGATATTTGCCACAATCCTACCGATGGTTATCATAATTATGCATGTGATCCTGAAACCTGGGAGCAACATCTTATTTATTGCAGATGTGATTGTGTTTGGTGCTATTGCTATTTGGATATTAAAAACTCAAATCCAATCAGCGATAAAAGTTTTCACGCTAACTTGTTGTGCATCGCTGTTTGGAAACTTCCATATGAATACGGTTTTCTTCCCTAAGATGGCATCGTATAACTCACAGATCGAGGCAGCTAAATACGCCAATAAGCCACAGTTTGCGGGCGCGCAGATCTATAGCCTCAGGCAATCTAACAATAGCTTCCAATTTTACTGTAATAAACCGGTTGGGTTTGTAGCTTTAGATCAGTTTAAAAATTTCACTCCGCAAGGGCAGGCGATATTTTTTGCCAGCCAGGCATCAGTAGATCAACTTACAAACGAGGGTGCCAAATTCAGTATCGTTGCATCATTTACCGATTACCCACAGGAAAACATCCTGCCTAAGTTTATCAATGCTGAAACCCGTAGCCAGGTGCTTTCAAGGGCCTACCTCATCAGCAAGTAATTATTTAACGGTGTAACGATACATGGCCCGTCCGATGTGCCCGTTATCATCTATCCCTTCAACAACCACACGGTAATTGCCAGGCGCAGCATTACTAAAACTAAAAATTGATTTACCTGCAGCATCGGTGTTAACATCAGTTTTCCAAAAAACCGTTGGCCTGCTTTGAACTTGTTTAGGTAAAACAGGTGAATAAACCGGATTGTAAAAGGTGCGTGCAGCATAATATCCTTGCGGTGTAACTGATACGATGCCCGGAGCCATTTCATAACTTATAGGGCCGTTATCGGTGCCACCCTGTTTAGTGTTAATGATCATTACGCCTGCGCCTGCGCCCATACCATATACCAACGCGTTAGCCCCTTTCAATACCTCTACATTATCAACATCTTGTATCGTAACGTTATCTACAGAGCCTCCTTTGCCAAGTACCGTCCCATCGATAACTACCATCATCGGTCCTTTTACAACACTACCGCTGGCCACCGCAATATTCATACGTAAAAAAGGTTGTCCGTTTACAAAGTCTATCCCACGTACTACATTTTGCAAACCCAGCGATAAGTTTGTTGCGTTTGAAATATCTTTCGCGAAGATAACCTGATCAGCTTTGCCCGGGCCTAACAGATTTGCTGTATGATAACTGGCTCCCATACTTTTCTTAGCACCTTTTATTAAAGCAAGGTTATTTATCACATTATTAGATGAAGGCAAATAAGCAGGAAAAGCTACATCTCTAAACTTTTCCCCACCTGCGTTAACTGGGGCGGGGATACTTGTTTTCTCAATAGTTATCAACGCATTTTTACGGGCAGATTTATTTTCAACATTGAGTATAAATTTGCTCCCATTATTAAACGAAACGTTATTGAAGGCAAAATTACCGTTATTATCAGTTGTAGTTAAAGCGCTTTGGTTAGCATCTGTAAGTACTGATATTTTCTCGTTAGCTAAAGGCTTGCCTGCTTTTGTTGTCAATTTGCCTTTTAGTTGCAGGTTCTCTTCTGCTTTGTAAGTTGCGGTTGTTGCTTTTTCATCCGCCATTTTAACAACGCCATGATAGCCTTGGGTAAGCATAAGGATATCAAGATTGTTGCGTGTGTCAGCAGTGGTTTTATCAAAATAATAACCAGGCTGTTCTACATAGCCCCGGATATCAGAAGTTAACAAAAGGTATGATAATATATTATCCGGTGCCACGTCCTTGCATATATCGTTTCCTTCGTTAACAACCGACGCAGAAAAACTTCCTTTAGCAGCGCTTCCATCAGCCTGCTTAGCATCGAGGTTAATCATCGCTTTGTCTGTACTGGTGTAACTTTGCTTATCGGCATTAACAGCGATATTGATACCATCATTACCGTTGATGAACAGCATTCTTTCACCCACCTCAGTACCATCAGGCCCAAATAAAACAATTGTTGCTACCCCTGATGCGAAGTCCTTCTTCGGCATATCAAAGCCTATGACCTGATTATCCAACACGGTCTTAACCGTTTTTAGCGTACCGGGTGCAGTTATGATAATGGTGATGTTCTTGTTCTTATTCTCCAGATAGTAGGCTTTTGTGGTATTGATATCAACAGAAAACTTAGCCGAATCGGTGTTATTCACCATCATGGCTATTCCGTTAGATTCGGGTTTAGGTAGATCTACCGTTGATGTCGAACCGTCTGCAAACGTCAGCTTGGCCCTGTAGGTTTTCTCCGCTCCTGCAGTCAAATAAAATTGGCCCATTCCCAAATGGGTCGATTTAAGTCTGGCCACCACAGCTTCGCTATTATCAACCACCACACCCTGAACATCTACACCCAAACCATTATTGCCAACTGCTTTGAATACCATACGCGTAGGTATGCCGACTATAAAAGTGCCTGCTTCGGCAAAAAACTGGATGTCGGGTTTGCCGGTAGATCTGGTGGTTGCTGCTGTATTAGCATTACCATTTACTGGTATGGTGCGATAGAAAAATCCGCCATCGCCATAGTTGCGCATCCATTGAGTGTAGGCCCTTACGCGGTAATTACTTCTGTGCAGGTAGCCTGGCAATGCAAAATCGCCGGTTGCTGTGCCGTTTTGTATAGGTAACAACAATGATTGCATTACCGAATCGCGGTCACTTATCAGGTCTGCATGCAGTACACCGCTTACTTTTGAGGGTTCATGCTTTTCGCCCGAGGTGATGTACGCTTTAAAGTAAATGGTATCACCTGCCGTGTAACATTCCCTGTCAAAATGCAGGTATGCCTTCTCAATAAGCATACTTGCAGTATTCGTTTTTAAATTTTGTACAAAATTATCGGCATTTATAGGGGCAAGGGTAATTTGCGCACTCAGGGGCAATGCAAAGCCCAACAAGGTCAAAACACATAGTAAATTCCTTCTCATGATACTGTGATGTTAGATATTTTTGACCGGGTAAGGGTGCCGGCTGTAATTGGTATCTAAATGTACTGATTTTGAGAGGACTAAAGAAATATTTTATTTAAGCGGGTATTTACTAAAAAGGCACAAGCGGCACGCGTGCGCCAGCTATAGCTTATAACCAACAGCCCGACGGGTCTTATCTTATTAAACCTCGTCCTTGATCTCTTCCCAATAAACCGTATCCTGATTGATGCGATTTTTACTTGCCACCTGCGCTCGTAGCTTATTCAGTTCTTCTTCTATTTTTTTCGGGGGTAAGCTTAGTGCTTAGCGATGTGTAGGAAATGGCATACCCAGTCTGACTGTTTATGCATTTGTAGTGTTTATCAGCAGTATTCATGGCGATAATGCTTTATTAATATATAACAGCAATTCGCAGATTTTAGTTTACAAAAAAGGCGGATAATTTTTGGTTAACCGCCTTTTCTATTATTTGCCGCCGCCGCCTTCTGATGGGGCTTGGTCGCCGCCATTATCACGGCCTTCTTTGTCTTTATCCTTATCTTTTGCAAAATCCAGTTTACCAAATTTGTAGCTCAATGTTATACCGAATGATCGCAATGGCATTTGCCTTAAACTCTCCTGGTTAAAACTCACGCCGTTAGTGGTTGAGTATTGGTTAACGTATTTATTGAACGGATTATTTGCCACCAGGCCAATACTGGCTTTTTTATCCCAAAACTGTTTACGCACTGCAAAATTGTACCAGAAAAATTGCGGCCTTGTGCCCTGTAATGTCCTGGCGCTTGAGTTATAGTTACTAAAAAACTCGGCCATAAAATTATGAGGGAATTGATAGTTGGCGTTAAGATTTACACGATAACTAAAGGCGCTTACACGCTGTATGGCATTGTTATTAGCCGGGTCGGGGGCGGTGTTCCAACGGTTGGCTACAAAAATATTGGTGCGCAGGTTTAGTTTACCTACCGGTACCGATGCAAATATGTTACCACCCCAGGTGCTTTGCGTACCGCGATTTGCGCGTTGACTTAGCAATACGTTTGTATAAGTATCCCCGTTTACAACCAGGGTATCATACTGCGTGGTGTATTGCTGTATATCATCTGTGTTATGGCGATAAAAACTACCTACATAAAAATTAGCGCCGCTATTGTAAGATTTATTATAACCTAACTCCACGCTGTTACTTTTCTCGGGCTTAAGGTTTGGATTACCGGTGCTGATATTGTGCGGATCGCTTATGTTGTAGAAAGGATTTACCTCGCCATAATCAGGCCGCTCAATGCGGAACGAGTAGCTTAATTTAATGCTTGATGTGGGATCAAACTTATGCGATATCACCGCAGATGGTGCTACGGTATTATAACCCGGAATAACTACGCCGGGGAAATTGGCATTAGTAGTGGTATACTCGTTACGAAGGCCCAATTTTACATCTAAAAAGTTTTTAAATAACGATGCCGTGGTTGAGATATAACCCGCATAAACATTGCGTTTGTAGTTAAAGCCATACGTTTGATTGGCGTTATTAAGGTAATTACCCGTAGCATCGAGCGTATCGGTATTGGTAACGTTAGTAAGATCTTCTATCACCACCTTGGCACCACCATCTAAACTGAAGTTTTTGGTAATGGGCTGGGTATAATCCAGTGAGATATTGGTTTCCCTGTCGTGCCCAGGGTTGTAACCGCGTGTACCGGTGGCCGTCATCAACGGGTCGTCATAATCCTGGCGCTGGAAATAATTTACCGTATTTTTGCTGCCGCTGGTGGTTACTAAAAACTCCAATTCCTGCCCTTCCCTGGCAAATGTTTTCTTGTAATTCAAACTGAAATCGGTAGAATAAGCGCTGAAACGGCTTTCGGAATTACGGCTGCTTAGCAGATCCTGCAACAACGCTCCGGATATACCGTACAAAGTTTCTTCCTGCCCGGTGATGCCTTTATTGCGGTTGCCAAAATGGTCAAATCCTACGGAGGCTGTCAACTCATCTTTAGGGGTGATGCTCCAGTTAAAACTTAAGCCCGATTGGTAACCACTTCTGCGGGTATCGCTAAAACCATCCTGGAACAAGGTACTTTTGCTGCCATCGGTATTGCTCGATGTACGGTTGTTGGTATTGAGTGCCCTTGTATTGAGCATGGTATTACCGCTAAAAAAGGCGTTAACACCAAAGTTGCCTTTACGAGCATTAAGGTTAAATGAGCCGTTCTCCTGACGGGTACCGGCAGTAAGGTTTACGCTACCATTTATGCCCGATACTTTGCTATCCTTTAATATGATATTGATTATACCACCTGTTCCGGCAGCATCGTACTTAGCACCGGGACTGGTAATCACCTCAATACTTTTGATCTGACTGGCAGGGATGGCCTGCAAAGCATCAGCAAGGCTTGCACCAAAAATGCTGCTTGGTTTACCGTTTATCAGGAAACGGATGTTACCGTTGCCCTGCAGTTCTACATTACCATCAATATCCACTGTTACCTGCGGTACTTTTTTTAGCACATCAATAGCTGCACCGCTTTGGGCGGTGAGATCGTTCTGGGCATTGAAAACCATTTTATCGATACGGTTTTCAACTATCGGCGCCTTGGCAATTATATCTACACCTTTTAGCTGGTTTTGATTAGGCTGCAGCAGGATAGTACCGAGGGCCGCTACGCCACCATCTTTCACTATCACATGCTCTACAACATATTTTTTGTATCCTAAAAAATCAACCGTAACGCGATAGTCACCGGCGGCAATGCTTTGAATAGTGAAATTTCCTTTTTCATCGGTGCTGATTCCGTTAAACGGGCTGGTGCTCCCTTGTTTAAATACGGATACGGTCGCATAATCTACCGCCTGCTTCGTGGTAGCATCGATCACTTTACCACTTATTTTACCCTTGCCATCGGTGCCCTGGGCAAAAGAAAATACAGCAGATAAACTGAATAGAAATGATAATATATAAATACGCATTTTGGCCTCTTGATTGGAGGCGCAAATCTGGAAAGAAAATCTGGATTAATTTAGGAGGTTTCTTAAATGTTACATACTTGTTAAAGTATTAATACAATGGTACCACCAATGATCAGCAGCGCTCCTAAACCGTTTTTCAGGGTAAGTTGTTCGCCCAGGAAAATTACCGAGAGAACAATGGCCAGCGCCACGCTCAGCTTATCAACCGGGGCCACTTGCTGCACCTTGCCAATTTGCAAAGCCTTAAAATAAAACACCCACGATAGCCCGGTAGCGAACCCGGATAAGATCAAAAATGTCCAATTCAATTTGTTTAAGGTGTGAATGCCATGCTGGGCATTTTTGTAAAAAACGATCGACCATGCTAAAATTACAATCACCACTGTTCGGATTGCAGTAGCCAGGTCACTATCAATATCCTTGATTCCAATCTTTGCAAAAATTGCTGTAAGCGCGGCAAACACCGCTGAGAGTAACGCATATATCCACCACATAATATTTCTGTTTATCTAATTTTATATATCGTGTTCTAAAAATATTTTATATCTTAGTTTAATAATTATTGATTGAGTTAACAAACTCCAGTTTTTTCATGGTAATTTCAAAAAAATTTTACCACGAAAATACAATCATCACACGGAATTGTTATCTTCAACGTTTTAACCCTAATATGAAGAAAAAAGATTTTATCTACTCGCAGGAATCTGAGCCGCACCGTATACGAACAAAAAAAATTCTAAAGCAGTTCCCACAGCTACGAAACTTAATAGGTAAAAATCCAAAAACCATCTGGGCTATCCTCGGCATTGTTGCCTTTCAGGTAGTACTTGCTTGGCTTCTTCGCGACCAATCATGGTGGTTGGTATTTGGGGCAGCCTACCTGCTGGGCGCCTTTGCAGACCATGCACTTTTCGTGATGATCCACGAGTGTACACACCAGTTGTTATTTAAAAACCGTAACGCAAACCGCTGGGCAGCCATGCTGTCAAACTTACCACAGGTAGTACCAACGGCCATGTCTTTTGAGAAATATCACATCAAGCACCATTCATTTCAGGGCATTCATGAACTTGATGCCGACCTTCCTAACCGTTGGGAAGCAAAATTGATCAGCAACTCTTTCGTGGGTAAAGCTATCTGGTTGTTATTCTTTCCATTGTTCCAGATCTTCCGTTTGTCACGCTTGCGCGAGATCAATCCGTTAGATAAATGGATAGTGATCAACTTTGTGGTACAAATGGCTTTCAACGTTGCTATCTGGTACTTCTTCGGCTGGCATGCAATTGCCTTCCTGGTAGCAAGCTTTTTCTTCTCAGTTGGTTTACACCCGCTTGGCGCACGTTGGGTACAAGAGCATTACCTTACACATGGCGAGGAGCAAGAAACTTACAGCTATTATGGTGGCTTAAACAAAGTTGCCTTTAACGTAGGCTTCCATAATGAGCACCATGATTTTCCATCAATTCCATGGAACCGTTTACCGCAGATCAAAAAAACTGCGCCTGAGTATTACGATACCTTGCATTCGCACCAATCATGGACAAAACTTTTCTTCCGTTTCTTGTTCGATAAAGAGATCTCGTTATTTAACCGTATCCTTCGTAAAGAACGCGGCAAGGTTACATTAAAAGATGTATCGAAACCTGATGCGGAACTGGTTTACACTGAGAAAACAACACTTATTGCGCACGACTAACCAATTATACTGTCAATTTGCAAGCGGCCTATACTATATAGGCCGCTTTTTTGTTATATAAGCTTATTATGTTTAAGCCCAGAGCTCTTAAAATATTTATCCCGTTAGTTGCATTAATATTTGTTGCGGCTTACGCCAAGCATCGATTGGTAGATAGCAAGCTGCAACCCGAAAGCAATTTAAAGGATAAGGCTATGGACGAAATATCGGGCATAGCAGCTTCATCCATTAACCCCGATCTTTTTTATGTACATAATGACAGCGGCGATACCAGCCGTTTTTTTGCAATGGATAGCAAGGGTAACCTCAAATCTACCATGTACTATACCGGAAAAAGAAAACATCTCGGCGTTTTGGATTGCGAGGATATAGCTGTAGGCCCCGGGCCGCTCAAAGGCCGCAGCTACGTGTACGTTGGCGATATAGGCGACAATGGCAGTAACCGCAGGGATTTTGACGTTTACCGTTTCAGAGAAACAAAAGCCTGGGCAAATGCAGGAGACACTCAAGCTAAAGGCGTCTCGTTTAAGTATGTATATCCCGATGGCCCAAGGGATGCCGAAGCTATGGCAATAGATCCGCTGGAGAAACTCTTGTACATTATTACTAAACGCGGCGACAGCGTTGGCGTTTATACGGCCCCACTTAATAGTAAAACCAATGACACTATAAACACGCTTACCTTTAGAGGCAAACTATTTTTTAGCGGTTTAAAACCTTTTAAATGGATTACAGCTGCCGATATTTCTAAAGACGGGCAGCAAATTTTGATAAAAAGCTACGAAAAAGTTTATTACTGGCGCCGCCAGGGTAAAGAGCCTATATGGCAAACGCTGCAGCGCCCCGCACGCGAGCTCAACTACAAGCAGGAACGCCAGGGCGAAGCTATAGCTTTTACCAATGATGGCAAAGGTTATTATACCGTTAGCGAAGGCGTTAATGCGCCGATTTATTATTACACCGCACCAACAAATTAACGAAGATGGAAAAATACCAAATAGCATTTGAGTAGCTCTACTAAGTGCGTTTGGGTTTGACAAATAGGATAGCTACTGACGGAGCAAAATCCTCTTTGTTATGAATTTCTACAAAGCGGTAGCCTCTAACGAGGCAAACTTTGAAGCAATGTAAAATTTAATAATATGTTCCCGTAGGGACAACGGCTTTGTAGAAAATACTAATCTGATTTTTTGCTCCGTAGGAGCCACCCTTTCTTAAACGTGCTGTCACCAACTAACGCCCTTTTATCAAAGCCGCATAATCGATCTTATCGAAATTAAACTCAGGCATTTTGGCTGTCTTGCAATAATTAACCACTAAATCATATTTGTTTGCGCTGCTAAGCGGCACATACAAACGGTAACGATAGGCCGGCGGCAGTTCGGTATCTTCCCAAACACTCAATTTAGTAGCCGGATCAATAATATAAATATTGATGTTGGATTTTTTAACGAACTGATAAAACGGTGGCGCTTTAACATTATACTTTGCATCGTTCAGTTTCTTTACATCCTTTAATACATATGGCTCCGGGCCTTGTTCTCCCCGGTAAATAGTGGTACTGTCGGTAATTGTTCGCTTATCTACATTGGCCCAATCGCTTGGCGCGT
>JAESTD010000117.1 GCA_016763755.1 Mucilaginibacter sp. | reverse complement strand
TTCGGGGATTGTTCTGTTTTATTAAAAGTTAGGTTTCAGCACATATTTATCGTAGAAACGGAAGATGTGTTCTGCAGCTTCCTCAGCCGTGTCAACTACGCGATATAAATTCAAATCATCGGGGCTAATGTTGTGCTCATCGTTAAGCATACGTTCTTCAACCCATTTGAACAACCCACCCCAGTATTCGCGTCCTACAAAAATGATAGGAAAACGTGCAATTTTACCCGTTTGTATCAGCGTTATCGCTTCAAATGATTCGTCCATGGTACCGAAACCACCGGGCAGAATAATGAAACCCTGCGAATACTTCATGAACATCACCTTGCGGATAAAGAAGTAATCAAACTCCAAAATCTTATCCCTGTCGATATACTTATTGTGGAACTGCTCAAAAGGCAGCTCAATATTTAAACCTACCGACTTACCACCGGCCTCATAAGCGCCTTTGTTACCCGCTTCCATAATACCCGGGTCACCACCTGTTATTACACCGTAACCGCGCTCGGTAAGCAGGCGGGCGGTATCTTCAGCCAGTTTATAGTATTTGTTGTCGTTGTGCGTGCGTGCGGAACCGAAAATGGATACACATGGGCCTATCTTAGCCAGTTTCTCAAAGCCGTCAACAAACTCGGCCATTATTTTAAAGATCTGCCAGGAATCGGTTACTTTAATTTCCTGCCAGTTTTTATTCTCAAACGCTTGTCTTATTTTTTCTTCACCAGTCATGTTAAATAATTAGTCCGGAAGTCCAAAAAGTCGGTAAGTCCGGAAGTAGATAGATGTTATAATTTTCTTTTAAACTTTAGGTTCAAAGGGTTAAGCAGCCTGAGTGTTTACAGTTTTCCCAACTTTGGGACTCGAGCTTATCCACAGGCCAACAAAAGTAATTAATCCGTTTACAATTATCAGTTCGTTATCAAAAACGTAACCGCCCAATAGTTCTTTCGAATCGGTGCTAAGAAAATAGCATACCGCAGGCGAAATCAGGCAGATAAAAGGCACCAGTTTATCATTTACCTGGCGTTTGCTAACAAACAATCCAAAGCTATATAAGCCCAGCAGTGGGCCGTAGGTATAAGAAGCCACCTTGAAAATAGCGGTTACCACAGCATCGTTATTTAAGGCATTGAACGCGATGATAGTTAAAAACATCAGCCCGGAAAACGCTATATGCACCCAATGGCGAACATTAATCATATTTTTGCTGTTGGTATCCTTACGTTTATTAAATCCCAGAAAATCCACACAAAATGATGTTGTGAGGGCTGTAAGCGCCGAATCTGTGGTGGCAAACGTTGCTGCCGTTAAGCCAAGCATAAATACCATAGCCGGCACCAACCCAAGATAGTTTAGGGCGATGGTAGGATAGAGGTAATCAGTTTTTGCAACGGTGATACCGTTTTTGGCGGCATACATATAAAGTAATGCACCAACGCTCAGAAAAAAGATATTGATCACCACAAACACACCTGTAAAGCTGAACATGTTCTTTTGCGCTTCTTTGATATTGCTTAGGCTCAGGTTCTTCTGCATCAGGTCTTGATCCAGGCCTGTCATCCCAACAGTGATGAACAAGCCGCCCAAGAATTGCTTACTGAGATGGAAGTGGCTACCCATGAAATCTTCGAGGAAAAAGATCTTGGAGTAGCTGCTGTTTTTGATAGCTTCTGCCGCCTGGAAAATATTCATATCCAAACTGCGGCAAATAAAGTATATCGACAGAAAAACCGACGAGACCAGGAATAGCGTTTGTAAACTGTCTGTAATAATGATGGTCTTTAAGCCGCCTTTAAAGGTGTATGACCATATTAAAGTCAGACATATCAACACGGTAACGCCGAACGGCACGCCATAACTATCGAAGATAAACTTCTGAAGAACAATCACCACCAGATAAAGCCTGAAAGATGAGCCAATAGTGCGGCTGAGCAGAAAAATTGCAGCTGCAGTTTTATAACTCCATGTACCCAAAGCATGCTCAATGTAGCTATAAATGGATGTCAGCTTCATGCGGTAATACAGGGGCAGTAATACAGTAGCAATGATAATAAAGCCAGCAGCATTACCAAGCACAAATTGGAAATATGCAAACTGATCGCCACTTGGTGCACCAACTTTGCCCGGTACCGAAATAAAGGTAACACCGCTCAAGGCAGTGCCTATCATACCAAAAGCAACCAAATACCATTTAGAGTTACGGTTGGCAACAAAAAAAGTATCATTATCTGATGACTTGCGCGAGGTTAAGTATGATATTACCATCAGTACCAAAAAGTAACCGATGATAAAGGATAACAATATTGCGGGTGACATAATTTAGCTTTGCGTTACGCCCTAAAGTAGTAGTTTAAGATTGGCAATGCAAAAATATTCTGTGCACTCTGTAGTAAAAAAGATACTTTTGCAGGCACTCGTACAGAGATAACGTTATTATTCAGATGAATCGTCTTAATCAGCTTTTTGCTTCAAAAAACAATAACCTGCTTTCCATTTATTACACGGCTGGTTATCCGCAATTAAATACCACGCTTGATATTGCAGAAGCACTTGAAAAAGCCGGTGCTGATTTCCTGGAGATAGGTTTTCCATACTCAGACCCCGTGGCCGACGGGCCAACTATTCAGCATAGCTCACAAACTTCGTTGGATAACGGCATGACCCTGCATGTATTATTTGCGCAACTGAAAGACCTGCGCAAACGCATAAACATCCCGGTGCTTTTAATGGGTTACGTTAACCCTATAGTACAATACGGTGTTGAACGTTTCTGCAAAGATGCCGCTGCAGCCGGGGTTGATGGCGTCATTGTACCCGATTTACCAATGTATGAATATGAGATGATCTATCGCAAACATTTTGAGGATAACAACCTGAGCAATATTTTCCTGGTTACTCCGCAAACCTCAGAAGAGCGGATCCGCAAGATAGACGGCTTAAGCAACAGCTTTATTTATCTGCTGTCATCATCGTCAATAACAGGCGGTAGCTTGAAGTTAAGCGATAGCATCGAAGCTTACTATCAACGCATTAAAGCCATGGAACTTAACAACCCGACCATTATTGGTTTTGGTATATCAGATAACAAATCATTCAGCAAAGCCTGTGAGTATGCCAATGGTGCCATTGTAGGCAGTGCATTTGTGAAAGTGCTGGCTGAGGAAAATTACTTAGATAAGATTCCGGCATTTATTAAAGGGATAAAAGGCTAAATCTTACAAATAATCTTCCAACACACCTTTGCCTTCACGAATTATCTCGAAATCACCTGAGGTGCAATCTACTACAGTTGACGGGATGTTCTCACCGTAGCCACCGTCTATTACAATATCCACGAGATCCTGATATTTCTCATAGATCAGTTCAGGATCGGTAGAGTATTCTACAATTTCATCGTCATCATGGATAGAAGTTGATAGGATAGGATTACCCAATACCTTCACTATTTCGCGAGCTATGTTATTGTCCGGCACACGTATACCGACAGTTTTTTTATTAGAGCTGAGCAGCTTTGGCACCGCATGGCTTGCATTGAAAATAAAGGTGAACGGCCCCGGCAAAGCTTTCTTTAGCAAACGAAAGGTTGGACTATCGATTTGTTTAATGTAGTCTGAGATATGGCTAAGATCATAGCAGATGAAAGAGAAGTTGGCTTTTTCCGGTTTAATGTTCCTGATGCGGGCGATTTTTTCGATCGCTTTCTGATTGGTGATATCACAACCCAAACCATAAACCGTATCGGTAGGGTAGATGATGATGCCGCCTTTGCGCAATACATCAGCCACTTGCTCAATGGCTTTCTCGTTCGGGTTTTCAGGGTAGATCTTTAAAAGCATAACTGCGATGGCAAATTAATAATTTGAGTACTGAAACTCCATTGCCGATTGTAAATAGAAATAATTAGTTATTAAACCATCTATTTCGGTTACTGTTTTAGATAGTGTTCTTTTAACTTTAATCCTTTCAGTTTTCAAATAATTATAATTATTGGCCAGTTCGTCGTTAATAAATTGTTTTAGGGATTGAATGTAAATAGCTTTTTGTTTACTTATGCTATAGTTTTTAACGAAATAATTATTGTTTTTACTTACGTAAAGAGCGTATTCTGCGTAACCCAATATTCGCTTGTATTGATGCCCGTAGTAGGTACCGCCGTCATTTACATACATCATTATTTTGTTAATATCCCTAAATAGTTTTATCAATGTATCGCGTTGTTTTATTAATTCGGCGTTCTGGTTTTTACGGGATAAAAAATATGCATATAATTCGTAATATAAATCCCGGCCCTGTTCACTGCCAAAGAACAGCCATATCTGGTCACCATTGGTATCATTATTACAGTTGCGGGATGCATAGGTCTCATCTGGCCGTTGAGATATCTCGTTTGGAGACAACTCCGGATGGTATTTTAACACTTTTTGCAAATCACTTTTGCTAAACTCCAAACTATCATCTTCTAATTCGGGAATAAGGAATTTAACCGTATCATTTATAGCAATCGGATCTTTTTTAATTCCGTTTGTTGATCGTGATTCATTAGGAAATGATATTTTCTTGCCGGTCTTTTGGTGGTTGTTACATCCAACAACCAGAGCAGGGATAAGATAAAGAATGTACTTTTTCATTGTGATAGGTTCCGATAAATAAGCTAACCAAATTATACAAAAAAGCCATCCTTTTTATTACGGATGGCTTTTTATTTTCAATGGTTAACTAACCTCTAATCAACGGGTATCCAATCACTAATTACGCTTGCTTAGCAAACTGAATGCTGGCTGTTAGTTTAATATCCTCGCCAACAACGATAGAGCCTGCTTCTGTTACACCGTCCCAGGTTAAACCAAACTCTTTACGGTTAATTTTGCCTGTAACATCAAAACCAGCTTTGTTGTTACCGTAGAAATCGGTAGCAACCCCACCGTGCTCAACATCAAGGCTAACCGGTTTAGTGATGCCTTTAATGGTCAGATCGCCTTTTAATTTGTAGTCATCGCCATCTTTAGTGAACGATGTTGATTTAAAGCTGATCTTCGGGTGCGAAGCAGCGTCAAAGAAATCAGCGCCTTTCAGGTGCTCGTCACGTTGGCCCTGGTTGGTATCAATGCTGTCAACATCTAAAGAGAACTCAACTTTAGCATCGCTGAAATCATCATTTTCGGTCTCTAACGAACCTTCAAATGTTTTGAATGAACCTGTTACGGTTGATATTACAAGGTGTTTAACTTTAAACTGGACCTCTGAGTGCATTGGGTCTAATACCCATTTTGTAGTTGCCATAATAGTATTAATTTGTTGTGTAAGACAAATATAGAAATTAAATGTTTAAACATCTATTTTGATTTTCATCAAATGACGCTTCTTAGACAAATAGGTTTGCTGATACAACTGATGGGCAGAAGAGATGTTTGTTTAAACTTATAATTTAATATTATGGTAACAAAAAAGGCCCCGAAATAGGGGCCTTTTATTTTATTTATGAACAGTTAACTAATCTCTAATTAACCAATCACTTATCTCTATGCTAACACTTCCTTCACGCGTTCAGCAGCCTCTTTCAACAAGATAGCTGAGAAAACCTGTAAACCAGAGTTATCAATCAGTTCTTTCGCTTCCTTAGCGTTGGTACCTTGCAAACGAACGATGATAGGTACAGGAATGTTACCGATCTCATTGTAAGCATCGATAACACCTTGTGCAACACGGTCACAACGAACGATACCACCAAATATATTGATGAGGATAGCTTTAACGTTAGGATCTGAAAGGATGATATTGAAACCTGCTTTAACAGTTTGCGCGTTAGCGGTACCACCTACATCAAGAAAGTTGGCAGGCTCGCCACCGGCAAGTTTAATGATATCCATAGTAGCCATTGCTAAACCTGCACCGTTAACCATACAACCTACGTTACCGTCAAGTTTTACATAGTTAAGGTTGCTTTTGCTTGCTTCAACTTCAGTTGGGTCTTCTCGGCAGTATCGCGCATAGCCGCATAATCTGCGTGGCGATATAAAGCGTCATCGTCAAGGTTCACTTTAGCATCAACAGCTAAAATTTTGTTATCAGACGTTTTTAATACCGGGTTAATTTCAAATTGAGAAGAGTCGGTAGCTTCGTAAGCTTTGTAAAGCGCGGTGATAAATTTCACCATGTCTTTAAAAGCATCGCCGCTGGTACCCAGGTTAAAGGCAATTTTACGTGCTTGGAAACCTTGCAGACCAACCTTAGGGTCTATGTCTTCTTTAAATATTTTATCAGGGGTTGAGTGTGCAACTTCTTCAATGTCCATACCACCTTCGGTAGAGTACATGATAATGTTGCGGCCTTTGGCGCGGTCAAGCAATACGCTCATGTAGTACTCTTTAGTTTCGCTTTCGCCGGGGTAGTAAACATCCTGCGCAACTAATACCTTGCTAACCAATTTACCTTCGGGGCCGGTTTGGGGAGTAACCAACTGCATACCGATGATCTGGTTAGTTAACTCTTTAACCTGATCGTGGTTTTTTGCCAATTTAACGCCACCGCCTTTACCGCGGCCACCGGCGTGTATTTGTGCTTTTACAACAACCCAGTCAGAGTTGAAGTCTTCTTTCAATTTTTGAGCAGCCGCAACTGCCTCTTCCGGTGTTTCAGCAAGTATGCCTTCCTGTACTCTTACGCCAAAGCTTTTCAATATCGCCTTGCCCTGATATTCGTGAATATTCATATTGTCGAAGTATTTGCCGGTAAAACTACAATTTTGTTTTTAGAGATTAGGGTATTCAGCTTTCAGTTTTGTAATATTTATTTCAATTATTAAAAAGCTTTAATCGCATTTTAACAACTTATAACAAATGGATAGTTAACTAATCGCTAAATTCGCACATGCTAAAAGCGCAAGCCATACAAAAATCCTACGGAAAGCTAAATATACTCAAGGGGGTCGACCTTGAAGTTCAAACAGGCGAGATAGTTACAATAGTGGGTGCTTCCGGTGCCGGCAAAAGCTCATTGCTCAATATATTAGGGACTTTAGATACGCCTGACAGCGGGCAAATATTTATTGACGGGCAAGAGGTGAGCAAATACAATAACAAAACCCTCAGTACCTTTAGGAATAAGCATATTGGCTTTATTTTCCAATTCCATCATCTTTTAGTAGAGTTTAATGCATTGGAAAATGTTTGCATTCCTGCATTTATAGCAGGTGTATCAAGAACAGATGCTGAGAAACGTGCGAAAGAACTTTTAGACATGCTTGGCCTGGGGCAACGCTTTAATCATAAACCTGCTGAACTATCAGGCGGAGAGCAGCAGCGCGTGGCCGTAGCAAGAGCTTTGATCAATAATCCTGCCTTGATATTCGCTGATGAACCATCAGGCAACCTTGATTCAAAGAACGCTTTAGAATTACATGAGTTGTTCATTAAACTTCGTAATGATTTCAACCAGACTTTTGTAATTGTTACACATAACGAAGATTTGGCTAATATGGCCGACCGCACCATCCTGATGAAAGATGGCTTAATTGTAGAAAGTTTATAAGTGAAGATACTGATCACCGCTGCCACATCGGCCAGGGCATATAAATTTAAGGCCGGATTAAAAGAACAGGATGTAGTTTTAGGCGACCACGGCGATATACCTTCATTTACCGGTATGTTGAAACTGCCAAGTCCTGCTAAAGAGACTTACGCGCACGAGATGCTTACCCTGAGCCTTGATAATGCAATAGATAAAATTTACCTGCTGGATGAAAGAGAATGGGAAATACTGCAGCATTCGAAACAGTTATTTTGCGAATACAATATTGATTTGATAGATGCCAGTGACTTATAACGAGATAGATCCCCGCAAAAAGGCCTTTGTGTTTGAGCTGGATGATGTTCTTTTCCCTGGCAAAGATTATTATTATCAGATCTATTACCTATTTGCCAATTTGTTAGAATATACTGAATTAAACAGTGCGGCAAAGACAACCGACCTGATGATTGATACGTATAATAGGAAAGGAGAAGCTGCTGTTTATGATACTTTGGTTAATGATTTAGGTGTGGATGAGAAATATCGCAGCAAATTAGAGCTGATGCTGTTAACGGCCAGATTGCCCCTTAAATTGCTACTGTATCAAAACATGCTTACACTATTGCAGGATATAGTTACCGACAGAAAAACGATCTTCATAGTAACCAACGGCACTCCACAGATGCAATTGAACAAGATAAGACAGGTAGAATGGCACGGACTGGAACCTTATTTAACATGTTACTTTACAGAGGAAAGTTTGCCAAAGCCCGAGCCTGATGTTATAGATCTCCTGTTAAAAGAACATCATCTGGAAAGGCGCGATCTGCTAATGATAACAGGTTCAGAAACAGATGTTTTATGTGCCGAAGCAAGCGGGATAGATTACATTCCTGCTTCAAAAATAATATCTTAAACAACAATAATAATATACTTAAAATAAACCCGTTAACTGCTTTGTAATTGATATAGCTTATGAGAAAACTTTTTTACCTTTTATTAATATCTCCACTCTTTTTTACAGCTTGTAAAAAGGATAAACCTACACAGCAAGCCTCAACGCTTGATCTGATTAAGGACTCGGTATATTACTATGCCCAGCAAACCTATTATTGGAACACTTCTTTACCCACTTATAATAACTTCTCCCCCCGTTCATTTACCGGATCAAGCGATGCCAATGCTCTTACTAAAGAGGTCGATGCGCTTTCGCAGTATGCAATAAATCCTCAAACAAATAAACCGTACGAGTATAGTGAAGATTCGCCGGGAGAGGCTAAATATTCATTTATTGATGAAGGCGGGGTCGCCGGATCGATAGGGGGAACTAATGGCGATTTTGGATTTGCTCCATTTTGGCCAAGCATGAACGATCTTAGGATCAAATATGTTTATCCTGGTTCACCGGCAGATGCAAAAGGCATAAAACGCGGCTACCAGATCATCAAAATAAATGACCGTACAGACCTTGCCGCAACTGACGCCAATGTTGATTTCCTGATAAAAGCTTACGCTTATAGCAGCACTATTAATATGACTTTAAAAAGGCCTGATAACACCACTTTTGATGTATCGTTAGCTACAGCATCTTATACAGTTAACCCTGTTATCACCAGCAAGGTATTTGATTTCGGAAGCAAAAAGGTCGGCTATATGGTTTTCAACAGCTTTACCGAACTTGATAACGCGCAACCGAAGATAGACGCAGCATTTACAACTTTCAAAAATGCAGGTATCACAGACTTAGTTATCGATCTTCGTTACAACGGTGGTGGCGCAGTTGAAACTGCACAATATTTAAGTAACCTGATGGCTCCTGAATCGGCCTACGGTACGCCTATGTTTAGCTATATATTTAATTCAACAATGTCATCAAACAAGGCAACGATCCTGAAAAATCAGGTGCGTAAAGACAGCAACGGACGACTTTACAATTATTTTGATGCCTTTGATTATTCGGCTTCGGCTAACACCGAAAAATTCGCAAAACAACCTCTGGGCAGTTTTGCTACTTTAAACAATATCTTTTTTATTGTAACCGGTAGCACAGCGTCTGCAAGCGAGTTAACTATCAACAACCTGCTGCCAAAACGTAACGTTAAGCTAATTGGCAATACCACTTATGGTAAACCGGTTGGTTTCTTCGCTATGAACATTAACAAATATCAGCTTTACGTTCCGCAGTTTGAGACTAAAAACTCAGCAGGTAAAGGCGGCTATTACGCTGGTATGGAGCCTGGTACAACAGACTATCCCGGTATAGAAGCAGCCGATGATGTTAGCAAAGAATTTGGCGACCCTGACGAGCAATTGTTAAAGTACGCGCTTGACTATGTAAAAACAGGTACGTTCGTCACATCAACTGCAAGGGTGCAAAGCACATCATCTCAACGACTGTTTAGCGCAAACGAGTCGCGTGCATTGGGTGTTAAGCTTGGTGCAAAACAATTTAAGGGTATGATAGTTGAAAGCCCTAAACACAAGAAATAAACAATATATCATATAACAGAGAAGGCCCTGCTAAACCAGGGCCTTCTCTGTTATTGGCGGTTTGCTATCCTGCAAACTCTCTTAAGTCAACCGGTACAACACGCGAGATGCCTTGCTCAACCATGGTTACCCCGTACACGATATCGGTACAAGCAATGGTGCGTTTGTTGTGCGATATGATGATGAACTGTGATTCGGCAGAGAATTTACGGATGATGTTATTGAACTTATCAATGTTTGTATCATCCAGCGGCGCATCTACCTCATCAAAAATACAGAATGGCGCAGGCTTTAACAGGTAAAGTGAGAAAAGGATGGCCGTAGCCGTCAGCGTTTTTTCGCCGCCAGATAACTGGTTGATAGATAGTGGGCGCTTACCCTTAGGTCGCGCAATGATATCTATATCTGATTCCAACGGGCGTTCAGGATCGGTAAGTGTCAAATCACATGAATCTTCTTCGTTGAACAAAGAGCGGAATACCTTAATAAAATTCTCGCGCACCAGTATAAAGGCATTCATGAACTTCTCTTTAGCCGTATCGTCAATCTCTTGAATGGTGGCTAATAATGATGCCTTCGCTTCGGCCAGATCTTTCTTTTGAGTTTGGATAAAAGTATGGCGCTCATTCATCTCATTGTAGGCCTCAACCGCCATCGGGTTAATGGCGCCAAAATCATCCAACTGGCGTTTCATCTTCTCCGTTTTCTCACGGATCTCATCTTCGCTTTCTGTTTCGCTTACCTCAACTTCAAGCAAGTCGTTTATATCAATGTTAAACTCTACCGATAAACGCTCACGTAGGGCATTCAAATCGAGTTTCAGATTGTTGCGCTCGTCTTTCAGTTCGTTCTCTATAGCTTCGGTGCTATCTTTTTGTTGTCGTAATTTAGAAACTTCGGCTTCACGTTCGGTTATGGCATTGCGCCATGCATAATATTCTTGCTCGGCTTCGGCAGTGCCCTTTTCAAGAGTTTCCTTCTGCTCATACATTTCCAGCAGGTTCTCGTCGCTGTCGCCGGTTTGCTGCAAATTCTCAAGTATTTGAGCCTTTACTTTCTCAAGCTCCGAATTATTCTGCCGAATGCGGATATCCAAGTGCTCCAATTGTGTTTCGCGGTAATCAAGGTCTTTAGCCAGTCCCGAAACTTTATTTTGCTGCTGATGGAAGCGAATATTTTCCTGGTTGTAAGCATTTGAACGAACCGTTACAATCTCGTTAAGTTCATTAAACAATGCTTGCTTCTCAAGCATTAATTCGTTCTGTGTCTGTTTTTGCTCTTTCAAATCTATCAGGGTAGGGCCAAGGTTGAATATCTCTTCCCTTATTCCTGTAATTTTATCAGCAATAGCCTGCTTGCGGTTCAAGCTGTTCTCAATAAAAGCCTGATATTGCTCCTGCTTAGTTTTAACGGTAACCAGTTCGGTATTCAGCTGATTAAGCTCAAACTGCTTTTGCCTCACCTCGTTGGCTTTACCAGAAGCTTTAAGTGCTGCCAGGTGGCTGTTTAATTCTTCGTTTTGGTTTTTGAGCGTTTGGATGCGGGTTTCTGCCTGTTTGATCTCTTTTAACAGGTTATCTAAATTCTTGGCCCTGCCAATGCGCTTACCCTCAAACAAACCCACAGAACCACCCGCCATAGTATGGCGCGATTTATTAAACTTACCACTTTTACCTATCAGCACAACACCATCAGGCAATTGTATCGAATTAATATCCTGCTCGCCCTGATCGTTAACCAGGTAAACGTTTTTTAACAGATAGGTACAAAGTGGTCTGTAACGCTCATCAACTTCAACAACAGATAGGGCAGGGATAGCTGCTGGAGCCCCACCCAAACCCTCCCCAAAAGGGATGGCTTTAAGAATCTCTTCCGTATAATTATACAGTATAAAGAATTGCGCCCGTCCTTTGGCAGATTTACTCAGCAGGTTAATAGCAGCAATGGCCTCATCGTAATTATTCACCACATAGTGGTTCATCAACGGCTCCAGGTAGTTCTCAATCGCTACACGGAACTCTTCCTTACAAAAAAGAATATCGCTGAACAGAGTGACGGTTTTAGCCCAACCAGTTGTCTTTTTAAGGAAACGAATAGATTCAGGGAAGCCTTCCAGATTATCTACCAAACTTTTGGTAAGGTTATACTCGTTTTGCTTAGCATCCAGCTTACGGCTATCTACAGCAATGCTTTCTGTAACCGTTTTTAGAGACGCCTCGGTTTCTGCTATTTGCTGCTGCAGTTTATTCTCTGCCTCAACAGCCAGATCATATTCACCACGCATTGTCTCCACGCGGTGCTGCAGCTCGGTAACAACCGTGTTGAAGTGCGTTAGCTCAGCTTCTTTGTTGGTCGTATCTTCCATATTGCGCTGGCTTTCCTGTTCAAGAGCCTGCTGCTGAATATTGAGGATATCTATATCTTTTTCGGCTTTATAAACCTGGCTCTGCAGGCGATTATTTACCGAATTAAGTTCATTTAGTTCAGCACGCGCCTCGGTTTGCTGCGCACGTAATTCATCAACAGCTTCTTTCAGATCGGCAACTTGCGCGGTAATGGTTTGCAGATTTTCATCTTCCTGCGCTTTTTCTTCGTTGAGGCGTTTAATGTTGTATTGCACGTGCTTATGCTGCGTGTTATCGCGCTCTAACTCGTCCTTCAAACGAGTTTCTTTATCTTGCTGATGTTTAAGTTGTTCGTTCTTTATACGTTTCTCGCTCTCATACGCACGGATCTTAGCGGTATACTCGTTACTCGCTTTTTGTTGTGCGGCAAGGTTTTTCTCTTTAGTGATGCTATCTACCTTGTTCTTTTGCAGATCGGCCTCTAAAGTATCTATTTGAGAGGCAATCCCGGCTTTCTCAACCTTTTGAACCTGTTCTTTTTCCTCTATCTCAGCAAGCGACTTGCTAAAGTTGGCAATACGGAAAGATGCCAAGGAAATGCTCAGCGTTTTATACTGTTCTTTTAAACGATAGTAACGCTCGGTTTTCTTGGCTTGGTTCTCAAGCGTTTTCAGGTTCTTCTCTATTTCAAACAGCAGGTCTTCAACGCGTTCAAGATCAGCTTCAGTATCTTTCAATTTACTGAAGGTTTGTTTTTTACGGAGTTTATACTTTGAGATACCCGATGCTTCCTCGAACAAGTTACGGCGCGACCCTTCTTTGTTGTTGATTATCTCGTCTATCATTCTTAATTCGATGATAGAGTAGGAGTCCGCGCCAACACCGGTGTCCATAAAAAGATCGGTAATGTCCTTTAAGCGGCACTGTACGTCATTTAGGCGATATTCACTTTCACCGCTGCGATACAGGCGGCGGGTAAGCGTTACCTGCGAAAAATCGGTTGGAAGGATATTCTTGGTATTGTCGAAAGTTAATGATACCTCGGCAAGGTTAGCGGCTTTTCGGCTTTTGGTACCGTTAAAAATAACGTTGTCCATTTTTTCTGACCGCAGCATACGCGTGCTTTGCTCGCCCAAAACCCATCTGATAGCATCAACAACATTGCTTTTACCGCACCCATTTGGGCCAGCAATAGCCGTAACACCTTCATTAAAATTTATGGTGATCTTATCGCCGAAACTCTTAAACCCCTTGATTTCTAACTGAGTAAGCTGCATTGATCAGGACTAGTACTAATATGAAAATAGAGGCTTAAAATAAGGATTTGAGGTGAAAGGTAAAAGGCGAAAGGTGACTTTTTTAAACCTCGATACTTCCACGTAAATACGTCACCGCTTTACCGGCCATTATCACACGGTCACCTTTCAATTCGCACCAAAGCTCACCTTTACGCGGCGAGATCTGATAGGCGTGTAAAACATCTTTGCCTAATTTACTTCCCCAATAAGGTATCAAATTACAATGTGCAGAGCCGGTAACCGGATCCTCGGGCACACCAGCAGCAGGCGCGAAAAAGCGTGATACGAAATCTACATTCTTACCCGGCGCAGTTACAATAACGCCAAGGGTGTTGATCTTAGCTAAAAGGGAATGTTCAGGCTTCATGTTTTGTATCTCATCTTCATTCTCGTAAACCAGGAAATAATCGCGTGAGCGTAATACCTCCTTTGGTTTTGCACCACCCAAGGCTGCTACCAAGCCCTCAGGCAAATCAGCAGCAAAGGGTGGGCGCGAAGGGAAGTCCATAGAATATTTATCACCGTCGCGTTTTACCACCAACGTGCCGGCTTTCATGGTATCAAAATGAATGGTGTCGCCAGTGTACCCTAATTCAGTAAACAGAATGTGTGCTGATGCCAATGTTGCATGTCCGCAAAGATCAATCTCCAACTCTGGTGTAAACCAACGGAGCAGATATCCGTTCTCATTTTTAACAAAGAAGGCGGTCTCTGCCAGGTTGTTTTCCATGGCTATGTTCTGCATCACCTCATCGGGCAGCCACTCATCCAACGGACAAATTGCTGCAGGGTTGCCGCCAAAAAGTTTATCGGTAAAAGCATCAGCCTGGTAGATTGGAAGTATCATAGCGTTTAACGGTTAATACCGCTAAGATAAGCTAACTGCAACAAAAAAGCCTTCCGAATTTTCGGAAGGCTTTTTATTCTGTTATCCTAAGTATGATTTTAAGATCTTGCTTCGCGATGTATGGCGTAAACGTTGCAGTGCCTTATCCTTTATCTGGCGTACGCGCTCGCGGGTAAGGTTAAATTTCTCACCTATTTCCTCAAGAGATAGGGGATGATTAGTACCCAAGCCGAAGAACAATACAATGATCTCGCGCTCGCGCTCGGTCAAAGTAGAGAGTGAACGTTTGATCTCTTCTGACAATGATTCATTGATCAGGATAGAGTCGGTGTTCGGCTCCTGGTTCTCTAATACGTCTAACAGTGTGTTTTCTTCACCTTGTACGAACGGTGCATCCATTGATACGTGGCGGCCGCTATTGCTAAGGGTATCAGAAATCTTGTCAACAGTAGTTTCCAAAATATCTGCAAGTTCCTCTGGCGATGGTTCGCGCTCGTATTCCTGCTCTAATTTTGAGAAGGCCTTGCTTATCTTGCTTAATGAACCAACCTGGTTCAAAGGCAAGCGCACAATACGGCTTTGCTCGGCAATAGCCTGCAAAATCGACTGGCGAATCCACCATACAGCGTACGATATGAATTTAAAACCTTTAGTTTCGTCAAAGCGTTTTGCAGCTTTTATCAAACCTAAGTTACCTTCATTT
>JAESTD010000116.1 GCA_016763755.1 Mucilaginibacter sp. | reverse complement strand
GGCTGAGTACCTTACCCTTTAAATGCTCGGTTACACGCTGCATGTTTTCGGTAAGTTTCTCCACGTTGGTGAAAATATTGTGATTAATGCGCTGTAGCAGATAATCAGGACCACCGGCAGCTACATTCCTCAACAGGAAGGTATCATTGATATGCCCCGAACCATAGGCTTTATATGAACCCGCATCCGCAGCACATTTAAAGTGCGATACAACCTCAGCTATGTTTTTAGAACTTTGCATTTATACTTTTAAATATTATTACTCTCATCATTGTATCACGCTTACCAATAAAGCCTTTGTGTAAGCCTCTATTGTAAATGTGGTATTAAATTATTGTTAGCTAAAACACGTCGGCGCCGCCTTGGCTACGCAATCGTTTACACAACCGTTTGCATTAGCTACGCAAACGTTTGTGCTATTTTCACGCAAACGGTTGCTTAAATTTCTTTTCATTAGTTCTTAATCAGCTCGTAAACTGGCAGCCTATCTGTAGCTACTTCGGTTTTTAGCACTTTTGGGCCTTTTATTTTCTTGCCATCGTCGCTTAGCCAGGTACCTTTCGGCAGGTAAACGGTTTTGCTGTTCTCTTTAGTAATAACCGGTGCCACCAGATATTTGCTGCCAAGCATGAACTGGCCTTTTATATCCGCCAGTCCCTGGTTGGAAAACTGGTACTCCATGCTGCGCACAATTGGCTCACCGCTTTGTGCCGATGCTTTTGCCAGTTGCAATATGTATGGCGTGTATTTAGCCCTTAAAACCACCGCCTTTTTAACTGCTGCAAGATTTTGTTTTGATAACACGCGCCATGGCGCTACCGAAAATTGCATCATTGGCATTAGTGCCGCGCTCTGCGCCGAGCGTACGATGAGCTGTTCATCCAGTTTATCCTTACCGATGAAGGAACCAAATTCGCCGCCGCCAATCATATCCGGGCAGGTGAATTGGTAACCCAATAAACCGGCAGTAGTAATGTGCGGAATAAGTTTTTGCAGATCAACCCAGGTATGTTGTTTATCGCGCAAGCGCTCTACCAACGGTTCGCCACCCATTTTCCACATGGCACGGTACTCATTCAACGGGAAGCTGAGGCCTATCTCACCCCACAATCTACTATGCTCGTTAGGGGTTGCTTTTTTGTATGATAAGGCGCTGGCCGGATAAAAATCAGCATCGCCGGCATCCAGTTTAAAGCCATCCAGGTGATAGGTTTTCATCATATAGTTCAGCCTGCCGGTGAACCATTCTTTCGCCTGCGGGTTGGTAAAATCAAGCACCGAGCTGTAACCATTCCACCAGGATATGATGGCAGGTTTATCAGCTTTATCCCAGGCTAAGCTTGCGTTGCCGCCGTTATCAAACAACAACAGGCGTTTGGCTAAAAGCTCACGATAAACCTCGGTATCAGGCGATACAAACGGGCTTATCCAAAGCATCACCTTAAAACCCATGGCATGCAGACTATCTACCATTGCCGTGGCATTAGTGAACCTGTCTGCACGGAAATCAAACCTGCCGTAATAATCGGCCCAGTTATCATCTATCATCAGCACGCCCGGGGGGAACCCGTTGTCGATAATTGCTTTAGCATAGCTGATGATGTCTTTTTGGTTTTGGTTGTACACCAGCTCTATCCAGGTATTATACTGCGGTTTGGCAAACAGCAAAGTATCGGGCAGTTTTCCTTTTGAGGGAAAGTAACGTTTAGCCGCCAGCTTAAATGCGTTTTGCAGGTCTTTTGCCGATGAATCGATCACCAACTCTGCGTGCGTTTCGCTGATGGTTAGTTTACCTGCGTTTACACTGAACTTAAACGGCTCCTCGCTCCAGATAAAGCGACCTTTGGTTGATACCAGTAAAGGCGCTGCCTGGTTGCCGCGAGTATCGCCATACAGGTTAAGGCTGTAGCCATCGGCAAAGGGCATCAGGTGGGCATCGTTTACTGCGCCGCCAAACCATTTTTCACCGGATTTAATGGTGATGATTTGCGCGCTAAGTCGCAAAGACGCCAAGCTTAAAACGAACAGTAATGCTATTTTGAAGGCCTTATTCATTTATGGCAGATCAGTTAACTTTTATGGTATGATTTAAATTGTTGTAACCGGTTGTAGCTTCCCAAACATCGTTGTTAGCCAAACGGATGCTAAACTCTGGCTTGGTAGCAATGCTGGCATAAGCATCTGGCAGGTTTAGCAGCATTTCATAGTCGCCGGCGGGCAGGTCGGCAGGGATGTTAACCGATGCTGTGATCTGGTTATCGCCGCTGTACCATTTACGGATGTCTGTTGCCAGATCAATAGATTTAACTTCTTTAGTCGCCTTATTACGCAGTACCAGCTTAACGGTACGTTTATTGTATGGCGATGCGTAACCATTGTTTTTGATATTAAGTGTAATGCTCATTGCAGAGTTGCGCACAACATTATCAGGCAGTGATGCACTTTTCAGCACAAAACGATAACCCAGGTTGCGTTTAATGTTATCCATACAACCACCATCCTGCCAATCGTTATTTACCTCGGTGTTGTAGTGGGCATTAATAAAGCTGTAGTGCAGTGATGAAAACTCTGCCTGCGCCTGGCCGCCCGGTTCGCAATCATTAGTTGGGCTGTAGCCGTCAGAGCAGGTTTCCCCGCCAACAACCACAAATTTGCTATCGGCTTTAAAGTAATCTTTAAGCGTGTTCAAAACCGAACCGTCAGATGCACGCGGGGTTGAGCTGTTGCCGTAATCTTCATAAGTACCAAAATCATTAGAGCTTGCCAGGAAACAATCGTTATGATAACCCAGGCGGGCAATATCGCTTTCATTAAATGCTTGCCCGTCTGTCAATGCTGCTGAAGTAATAAGTGCATTTACCCCATAGATGTAACGTTGTTTTAGTTGAGGATAACGCAGTTGTACCATACGATCGGCAGGTACAGCATCAAGCATCGCTTTTATTACTTCAATCCTGTCGCGCCAGTTGGCATCAAGCAGTTTACCTTGTGAAGCATTTTGCGATGCATCGCCAAAAAAGTCGCTGTAGTATTGCTCGCCCCAAACGCCTATGAAACCTAATTGCACGCAGGCGATCACATCGGCATTATCATGCAATACCGGTTTTAATTGCGAGATATGGTTAAGAATGATATTCTTCGGCGCATCGCCGTAAAGCGGACAAATAAATCCTTCGGGACAATTACCCGGCTTAGCCGTTGCGGTATACACAAAACGTGGGATGAGTTTAACGCCAGCCTCACGTGCAGCGGCGAAATCTTTTTTCAAGTTATCGAGAAAGGTGCTTTTGATGGGCTGATTAACTACATCATCGAGTACATAGTAACGGAACACCAATGTACTTAAAACGCTATAGTTGGCACTTTCAATAGATTGCAATGAACGATACCCTTTCAGTTCTGCCGCGCTAAGCACCTCGTAATTGCTTGAGTGTACTTCAGAGTAGCGGTAAAAACCGCGCTCGGGGTTCGGGAAATCCTCAGTACTTTCGGTGTAGGTAACGTTTACCTTTTCCACCTTTACCAGGTTAGCTTCTTTATCCTTACATGATGATGATAGCAGCGTAAAAGCCAGCACAAGGCCCAGGCAGTATCCCGTTAATAATTTTATCATTGTTTTGATGGTTTAAAGTTTAAAAAAGATGCCTCGTTTGTACAGCCAGTAACACAAGCCCCACTCCAGTACCCACGTTGCCAGGGCCGATACCACTGCCGCTATCTGCGCAGGTACGCCTAAGAACATATTGAGCATTTGCCCGCTAAAGATGCTTACCGAATGGTTAACCCATTGCACGCCTACGGTTTCAAAAAACAGGTAAATGAATATGGCATTCATCCCCACAACAGTGGCTATCCAGGCGTAGCGGGTATTTTGCTTTACATCAATGAGCCAGTAAACCACGGCCAGTATCAGGAGCACCCATCCTACCGAAGCAAAGGCAAACGAACTTGTACTGATGCGTTTGATGATAGGCGTTATACCGCTCCAATCCAGCCCGAAGCCGATGACCAGGGCAATTAAGCCTGCAATAGCCAACGTGCTTATTTTTTGTGCCGATGTTTTGCTTGAGATGAGCAGCTTACCTGCCAGTACGCCCCAAATGGTATGCGCCGCTGTTGGGATGCAGTTGATGGTCACCCATCCGTCGCTGTTTATCTTACCCATCAGCAGGGTATCGGTATATGAGCCGAAGTTGTGCCCCTCAACAAAAGGCTGATCAAAACCCGGCACCAGTATGTTGCGGTAAAGAATCTCGGTAAGTATGAGCAACCCCACTCCAAATGCGATCTGGAAACTATAAGAACGATTGATGATGAGGTACGCCACAATGGTAGTGAACGAAAGTTGCGTTAGCACGTTCCAAAGCTCCCAAACCGGCTTGCCTGCATAAACACAGTGCAGGCCTACACCACAGATAAACAGCTTTAAACTGCGGATAAGGATATGTTTGAAATTATCGGCCCAACCGCTACCCTTTGCCAGTTTACGGCTGTATGAAATATACATCGCGGCACCCGCCATGAACATAAATGCAGGCTGCACTAAATCCCAAAAACGCAGCCCGTGCCATGGATGGTGAAAAAACTGCATGATCAACCCGCCTTCCGGTTCGGGGTTGTACAGATGCCTGATAGATTCATAAACTGCGCAGCTTTCGCCGCAGAGCAGTATCATGATCAAACCGCGCATCACATCAAGCGATACAAGACGACCCGTGGCCAGTTGATCTGCAGTAGTATTTTTTGCCATAAAGCGCCGGATGTATATTTATTTAATCAGGGTGTAATTCCAGCTTGTGTTATTCGCTCATGTCTAACAGGTAGCTTGGGCCACCATCATCCGGTGCGCTACCCAGGCCAACAGACCAGTCGCTTTTTGTAACCTGTATGCCGAAACGGGTACCTGAGCCGGTGAGGCCTTTTAGTTTACCGCGTGCAATACGCATTTCAAATTTAACAAGGCCGCCTTCTTCTTTCACCGTACCCAATGTATAAGCATCAGCTATAGATTGCTGAGCAAAAGAGAAATCCTGCTGGGCCGCACCATTGTGATAGAAAATATCTACGCCGGTAAGCAGTAACTGGCCTTCGAGCAGAATATCGTACCCACCATCGGTAAACGTACCTGTTGCAAGGCCGGTGGCCGGGTTATTATCAGAGTCGATATAAAAATCGAATATGGTACCATCTGACTTTTTAGCAGCTATCTCGCCATAAACATAGATATAGTTACCATCGTAATCCATTTTTACGGTTCTGAAAATTCCTTTTTTAGTACCAAGTGGCAGCACATCTTTGGTTACAGTTGCCCAGTCGTCAAGGGTGTTATCATTGATCTTCACCGGCGATGTTTTGGCTATACGTAAAACCGTAGATGATTCGGCGCTTTTACCATTAACAGATGCCACTAATGTTGGCACATATTTGCCTTTGCCTGGATAAACGTGCGTTGGGTTCTCATCTGTTGATGTTGTGCCATCGCCAAAATCCCATTTATAATTGGTAACCCCAGTTGTAGTTACTTTAAAAGTTGCCGTAGCGCCATCAACCACCACATCATAAGCCAGGTCGGTTTGGGGTACGTAGTTGTCCTTTTTACAAGAACTTATGCTGATGCCCAGTAATGCGGTAAAGAACAGGGCGGTTGCTTTAATTTTTTTCATATCAGTACAGTTTATATTACTTGATGATATACTTATTGATTATGGGTTCTGTGTTGCCTTGTTGTTGCTCAATATTTCATCAATTGGGATGAAATAAATGGTGCGTGGACTGGTGTAAGGCACTGTAAGGTTTGGATAGCCGCTTGGCTTTTTAGACAGATCAATATCTGTTTCTTTTAAACCTGTAATATGATAACCCCAATAGGTTTTATCCAAGGTGCGTTTGTTGCGGAACACATCGTAAGTGCGGTGACCTTCAAATGCCATCTCAATACGTTTCTCATCCAAAACCACATCCAATGCAGTTTTGCCTGCCGGCACGGCGTTGATCAATGAACCTTCGAGACCGCGGTTGCTGCGGATCAGGTTCACGTCTGTAAGCGCTCCAGCTGCATCGTTCTTTTTAGCTTTTGCCTCGGCACGGATCAGGTACATTTCTGCGATCCTGAACATAATAGGTGAGCTAAGGTTAGGCAGACCATCCTGGAAAGAGAACTTGCTGATGTAATACATCTCGATACCGTTCTTTTTCTGCACGTTGCCTGCACCATCTTTTGATGGCACGATGTATGACCAGCGTACATCTTCAGGATGAGCACTCATTGCATCGCGCAGTGAAGATGAAGCATACTCTTCACCCCAGCCCGAGTTACCATCTGAGTAGATCATTGAAGCAATCGAACCAAATTTTCCGTAATCATCGGTTTGGGTAAATGCTATACAAAAGATAGTTTCTGAAGCCGATTTTGCATTGGCGAACAAACTCGGGTAAGTAGCTTTAGTTGCCAGAGTAAATTTACCTGAGCTGATCACTTTGTTGGCGTACTCGATTGCTTTGTCGTTATCTTCTTTGTATATGTTTACGCGTGCTAACAAGGCCCAGGCAGCTTCTTGCGATGCGTATTGCACACCGCGGCTTTGGGTCATTAGGGTTGCAGATTTTTCAGCGTCGGTAATAACGGCATCATATACCTCTTTTACAGTCGAGCGGGCTTTTTGAGCTTCGTCGGTTAAGTTAGTGCGCAGGATAATGCCCGGCGCATTAGGATCAACGCTGTAAGGTTTACCAAATAACCTAACCAGGTTAAAGTGGCAAAATGCGCGCAGAAAATAACACTCGCCCAAAAGCTGGTTAGTGGTAGCATCGGTTTTACCCGATTTTTCGATAGCATCGATAACCGTATTTACACCGGTGATGATCTTGTATGATACATACCAGTAATATCTGGTATTGCTTTGCGATGGCGAATGGCCAAGGCTAAAGCTGTAATACAGAGGGTCGGTAGTTACCTGGCCGCATACAATATCATCACTGGCAAAATCACTCAGATGATAAAACTGGCGCAGATACATGTTATTGGCATCAACCGTACCATTAAATTCAATATGGTCTTTTAACAGCGCATAGGCTCCGTTAAGCGCATTGGTAAGGCCATCAGTAGTGGTGGTGATGGTACCAGTGCTTATGGCATCGCTTGGGTTAACATTCAGGTTTTTACAGCTGCTTGCAGCAACCATAGCGAGTGTTAGCAGGGCGAAAAATTTATTTTTCATAATATTTTATATTATCAGGGTGTACCTGCTTAAAAGTTAAAGTTAACAGTGAACAAATACTGGCGATTGTTAGGATACTTAAAGTCTGACACGCCCGGGGTAGCAAAGCTGCCCGGTTGTATAGTTGTCTGCGGATCCTGCCCCAAGAAGTTTGAGAATGTTGCCACGTTATCAGCCGTTAAACCCACGGTTATGCCATCCATGCTGATGCTTTTTGCCCATTGCTTTGGCAAAGTGTATGAGAAAGCAATGTTACGAATGGTGAAGTAGCTGCCGTCTTTTAAGTAACGGGTTGAGGTTTCGGTTGAGTTAGCCGAGTTTTGTGGACTTGGTTCTGTTGCCTGTGTATCGCCCGGGCCGCTCCATACCTTTGAGCCTGATGGCAATTTTATCTGGTTGTAGTATGGTTCGTGTCCGTCGTTCATCATAAACCTAAGGTTGTTGCTGAATACTTTATTACCGTAGTTAAAATATGTGCTCACCCTTAAGTTAAAGCTTTTGTAGCGGAAACTGTTATTAAAACCACCCTGAAATTTAGGCAATGCCGAACCCACTTCCTGGATAGTTGCCTGTGCGTAATCTGAAGTTTTTTCGCTGGCTACGGCTTTGCCGCTTGCATCGTAAACTACCTTTTCCCAAACTGGCGCGCCGGTTTGTGCATCAACACCTAACCATTTTGGCATGTAAAACTCGTACAGGTTACCACCGTTACGATAGATCTGCGAGATGCTCCATGAACCGGTTTTAACAATATCTGCCGGCAAGCCGTAAATTTTGTTGTTGTTAAAGTTGATGTTAAAATCGGTATTCCACTCAAAATCCTTGTTGCGGATGTTGGCCGAGCTGATGCCTACCTCTATACCTTTATTGATCACGTTACCCGCATTTTCCCATTTGGTTTCGAAACCCACAGAAAGCGGTTGTGATACCTGCAGCAACAGGTTTTTGGTATCGTTACGGTACAAGTCAACTGTTAAGGTTACGCGATTAAACAAACCAATATCGGCACCAACGTTAACCTGGTGTTTGCTCTCCCAGGTAAGGTTAGGGCTTGCCAGTTGGTATGGTACCGCACCTACTAAACCGTTATATTGAGTTGTTAACGAGAACAAGCCCAAATAACGCGATGCACCAATGTCCTGCGTACCGGTAACGCCATAGCTGCCTCTTAATTTAAGACTGTTTAAAATGTTGTTGCCTGCAAGGAAATCCTCGTTGCTAACCAACCAAGCACCTGATACTGATGGGAAGGTACCGTATTGTTTTGTTGGAGCAAACGCTGATGAACCATCATAGCGTACCGATGCCGACAAAAAGTATTTTTCTTTGTAATTGTAGTTAACCTGCGATAATAATGATTGCAGATAAGCCTTATCGTAAGCACCATTCACCAGTTGGTTATTTGACACTACGTTAAGTACCCTCAAACCTTCCGGCAAACCTTTGCCTGATGCTCCTGAGTACTCGTTGTTACTGCCTTCAAAAGCGGCACCAGCAAAACCGCTCAAATTATGATCGCCAAGTTGGAAATTGAATTTTAATAACTGGTTGGATACGATGCCATAGTTAAGTGTGTTCAGCTCATCAAGGTAACCGGTACCATGGTAAGTACCAGCCGCAGTTGGCGATACATAGTTAACGCCTTTGTTAAAGCCTGCTGCCACCCTGTTGGTGCTGGCGAAGGTTAACCAATCGGTAATACGATAGTTGATACCCAGGTCATAGTTAATATCGAAACCTTTGTAGCTGTGGTCTGAATTTTTAACCGTATGTATCGGGTTGATCTTATCTCTCGACCACCATTTAAAAGTCGAATTACCATCAACATAAATAGGCTGGCCGTTTGCATCATAAGGGTTATCCCATGGCATATTCAGGAAAGAGTAATACACATCCATGTAATCATAACTCTTACCCATGCTACCACTTAAGTTGATGTTGTTGGTTATATCTAATCTTTTAGAAAAGTGGTAAGTAGAGTTTGCACGTAAGTTGATGCGCTGATAGTTAGTATTCAGGAAAGTACCTTTTTCGTTATAGTAAGAGGCACCTACGTAATAATCATTTTTCTCTGTTTTGCCGCTTGCCGATAAGTAGAAATTATACATCGGCGCTGTTTTAAACGATTGTTTTGGCCAATCGTAGTTCTGATCGCGCAATGATAGCGGGCGTTCTGAGTAAAACTTAGCTAAGTCAATTTTGTAAGTGTTATCAGTTGCACCAACAATATAATCGCGGTAAAACTCTTTCTGGTAATCGTACAGCTCGTTGCTGTTCATCACGTTTAATTTACCAAAATCAGCCGTACGGAAACCGCTTGAAATTTTAGCCTCAAACTTGGTTTGGCCCTGTTTTGCCTTTTTAGTAGTTACAATGATAACACCCGCGTTAGCTTGCGAACCGTATAACGCAGTTGATGCCGCATCTTTCAATACGGTTACGCTTTCAACATCGTTAGGGTCGTAGTTACCACCAATAATACCATCAACCACAAAAAGCGGGCTTTGGTTAGCATTTACTGATGATACACCGCGCAGCCTTATCTCGGGGTTAGCACCCGGCACACCGCTGCTGTTCACCACCTGTAAACCGGCTACTTTACCTTGTAACATGGTACCCACGTTGTTTGCGGTAACATCCTTAAGTTTGCTGGCGTTTACCACAGTTACGGCACTGGTTAACTCGCTTTGTTTTTTGCTGTTGTAGCCTACCACAACAACATCATTTAATTGCTGCACGTCTTCGGTAAGGGAAACCTGTACACCTGTTTGGCCGGCAGTTACCTCAACCTGTTTAACAACAAAGCCCACAAAGCTTACAACAAGAGTTGATTTGCCTGCGGGCACATTTACGGTGAAGTCGCCGTTAACGTTGGTCATGGCTCCGTTTGATGTTCCTTTAACCGAGATACTTACGCCCGGTAAGGGTAAATTATCCTTGGCGGATAATACACGGCCTGTAACTTTTGAAGATTGAGCGAAACCTTTCAAAGAGATCAACAGAACGCAACAACAAATGAGTAGAAGTTTTCTGATCATATTGTGAGAGTTAGTTTAATAGTTTAGTACAGTTAGTTGCTTATTGTAAATGTGGAGTAAAATTACTGTTAAGAAAAGGCCATGACTTATCCCTGACAGTTACGCAACCGTTTGCATAGATTACGCAACCGTTTGCGCAATCTCCACGCAACCGTTTGCGTAATTTGCGTAATTGCTGTGCTAAACAGATTATTATTAGCCTATTGCGATGAATAGAGGTTTAAAAGTTTGCACAAAAAGGAAAAAGGAGATAAATTATTTGGAGCGAGAGTACTCTACCATCTCAGAATCGATGATGTGTTGCAACAGTGGCATCTCTATTGGGTTAGCAGATGTTGCGTTATTGATAAGCCTGAACAGAAACTCTGCAGCCATCGATGATTGCTTATACGCAAATTGCTCGATAGACGCCAGGGGGACGCTATCCATATATTCCCAAATGGGCAGGTTGGCAAAACTGATGAAGCTGATATCTTTATTTACTTGCAGCCCGGCAGTCTTTACCGCCGTCATGCAGTCCAGTAAAACATAATCATTAAACACAATCACTGCAGTAGGTGGCTCATCAAGCGAGATAAGCTTGTTCATGGCCTTTAAGTTATCGGCTTTGGAGAGCGTAGTAGATACAATGATATCCTGATCCATTGGCAGGTTATTTTCTTTCAAACAACGAAAATAGATCTCCAGCCTTTGCAACGTAGCCGCAAGTTTAGCCGGTCCGTTGATCAACCCTATCCTGGAGTGCCCCATCCCTACCAGTTTGGTAACAGCCTGCAACATACCTGCCACCAGGTTGCAGGCTACATAATTGATATCCTTGCGGCTTGGCACCCTGTCAAAGAAAACTACGGGGATGTTATATTTTTTCAGGCTATCGAAGTGTTCGTAAGTAGAGGTTTCTTTGGTGAGCGACACCAATACACCATCTACCCTATGATCTTTCATGTTTTCGACGATCTTTTTCTCGCGCTCAAAATTATCAAGCGACTGGCCGATGATCACGTTATAGTTGCTGGCCTCGGCAGCATCCTCAACACCGGTTAGGGCGGCAGAGAAAAAGGGCTCGGCAAGATCCGGGATTATAACGCCGATAGTATAGGTTTTACGTTCTTTAAAGTAGATGGCCATTTTGTTGGCTTCGTAGCCTAACTCCTCAGCTACCTTGCGCACCCGCATGGTGGTTACCAAACCAATACTCGGGTGATCATGCAACGCCCGCGATACGGTGGATGCAGATACATTAAGCCTTTTGGCTATCTCCTTAATAGTAGGTAACTTGTTTTTCGACATTAACTGGGCCAGTAAAGAGGTAGCTAATTTAGTATTTAAAATGGTATGCAGGTAATTGGCCGGCAGATTTTAACAGATTAAGAGTTAACGAAACTTTCTTATTTTAATGGGTTGCTCCTACGGAGCAGAACATATTTTATATTTATTTTCTACAAAGCGGTTGTCCCCACGGGACAGGAAATCTTAAACATTCTAAAGCTTGAAACGATGCTGTAGGCGATATGCCTCGTTAGAGGCTACCGCTTTGTAAAATAACGTTATCCGTTTCTTTTGCTCCATAGCAGCTACCCAAAACGAAATTGATTAAAGCCGATAAGTCATTTATCAACCTGGCTGTCCGTCTCATGGATGGGACGGCAATGAAGCACTTCATTCAATATCATTGCCGTTGGCTTCAGCCGACGGGCAACAGTTAAAACACAAACGGCCTGCAAAAATGCATGGCCGTTCTATATAGTGGATCAAATAATTTTCTGTTAAACTGCCTTCATGTGTAAAGCCGGGTTGTAGACCAATCTGTAGCTTATCTGTTTTTGGCAGGGCTCAACTATTTCAGCAATTGAAATCTCCAATATATTGCAGATCTCCATTAACCGGGCCAGCGTGAGTTTTGAGTAACCTAACTCTATTTTCGAGTACGCATTTTGCGAAACGTTCATACGCATGGCTAAATAATCCTGCGTATAGTTACGGCGTTCCCGGGTAACCCTGATATTGGTTACGATCTCGTTCACCCGGTTTTTGATGTTGCTTTTCATTGCTTTTCCATTGGTATTTAAATAACTAACGAGAATAAAACCACTGCGGATTTATTCTTTTTTAAATCAATTAAGAATCATAAAAACCAGGGAAGCAGTAATTAATAACAATAACGGGACAAGTGCTATTATAGCCGCGTTAAAATCATCAACTATCGCCAAACTAAAAAGTTTTAACTCATTCAAAAACAGAGCTTTTTAGAATAAAAAATCATCTACTACAGCCAACAATTTTGGGTTTATGCGTTTATAAGCATTATGTCAAAGGTTATCACACGTTTCAGCATTTTATGCTTGTTGTATTTATGCTGCGTTCCAGCGTTAAAAGCACAAGATAAAAAACCCGACACCGTATCTACCGGGGTTTACATTACCAGCATCCATGATATCAATTTTAAGGATAAAGAATACAATGTAAACATGTGGCTTTGGTTAAAGTACAAGAACAAGGATTTCGATTTTTTGCATAACCTGGAAGTACCTCAAGCTAAAACGGTTTCTACATCATTCTCTACCGTCGATTCGAGCGATAATCGAATCTACATGCTCATGAAACTGCAGGCTACCATGAAAGATTCATGGGCTACCAATAACTTCCCTTTTGATAAACAAAAACTGCGGTTTTCTATCGAGAATTCACAGTTTGAAACAAAGTCGTTGGTGTTTAAGGCTGATACAGTTGGGCAGCATTTCGACCCACGGTTTACCTTGCGAGGATGGAATATCGATAGCATCAGCATCACCACGGGAGTAAAAAAGTATGAAACGGCCTTTGGCGACGAAAGCGTAGCCAAACCCCATACCGAGTACAGCAATTTTAAAGTGGTGTTAACGATCAGTCGCGATGCAATGGGCCTGTTCTGGAAGATGTTCCTCGGGATGTACGTGGCATTCCTTATTGCATTTATGTGTTTCTTTATTCACTCAGACAGCATCGATTCGCGCTTTGGCCTGGGCGTAGGCGCCCTGTTTGCGGTGGTAGGTAATAAATACATAGTAGATGCCTCATTGCCTGAGTCCAGCACGTTCACCTTAGTGGATATGCTTCATGGTATAACGCTGATGTTTATCCTTGCAACGATCATATGCACTTCATACTCACTAATACTGGTGAAGCGTGATGAATTTAAAAAAGCTAAAAAATTTGATCTAATCTGCGCTAAAGTAATGTTAGGCGCCTACATTGTGCTAAATACCTGGTTTATATGGCAGGCCACTCGGGGCTAAACCGCTGCTTTCTTTGCTTTACTTACTATAGCCAGTTTGAATGCGCCGGCGCTAAATGCCAGGGCTTCAAAAACGCTCACAATCTCGTTACCATGCCCGGCTTGCGGAGCGGCAAAAGCACGTGGAAGATGAAGGAAAACCGCCCAAATCAATATCATAATACCCAATAGGCGGGCAGCTAATGCCCGTTTTACATTGATGGTGATACCCAAACCCGCTGCAAATAATGCTGCCCCGGTAAAGTAAACCCATATCACCGATCTTCCGAAAACCAGTGGGATCAACTCCTTTACAAAATCGGTATATAAAAAGTGCATCACACCAAAAACCATCATGGTTAATGCGAACAGATAAGGCCCGATTGGGATAATCTTTTCAAGCCAGTGCGGCTCTTCTCTCGGCGTTAAACCTGATGCTATAATAAGCGAACATCCGCTTAATGCTATCAGCTTGAACACATTTGTAAGGTTGCCAAAGAAAAAGGGCGTCAGTTTTAACTGAAATGGAAGATGAAAAAGGACGCAAAGCACCAGGAATACCACGCCCAGGTCAATAGCGGCATTGCGCGATAGCTTATCTATCATAATAAAGACCGCCAGCCCTATCAGGAATATGCTGCCCGTCCATATAGCGGGTACGGATATCACCAGCGAATCGGGCCAGGGTAAGATCACCGGCATAAAGATCATCAGGATCAATTGCAGCAATGCTATCCCAATAACGGATAAAGCAAATAACAGCCGCCATAGCTTTGCAGTATCTCTCATGATAAGTTAAAATTGATTAAGCAATATACAAATAACCAATTCTCTATCAACATTTAGCGATGTTTCTTTTCGCCGGTATAAAGCTTTTCGCCGGCGTTTACTTTCAAAGGCAGATAATTCTCTCGTGGTGGCATGGGGCATTTGTAACCGTCGCTGTAAGCACAATAAGGGTTATAGGCTTTGTTGAAATCTATCTCAATTTTGCCGTTTTTGATATCGGTTGTCTGCAGATCGATGTAACGGCCGCCGGTATAGGTTTCGGCACTATTAGTATCATCCGTAAAAGGCAGGAACAGGTAATTGGCCAATGCCGGCGATTGCATTAACGCTATGCTTCTATAGATATTTAATTGATACTGTTTCCCCTGTAAGTTGAATTTTATCTTAGCAAAACGCGTATAAGTTTGGGTGGTGCCGCTAAATGTAGGCATCTGAAAATTTGCTTCACCGGGCGTTATCTCTACGTCGGCGATTACCCTGAAGGTGCTGTCTGCATCAAAAAAATGCAGATTGGCCAGATCATCTTTCTTTAATGGCGAATGCGCGTCGCTCAAAAAATCGGCCTTGTAACGCTCGCGATGTCCTGCTATTCGCTCTGTATACGTTTGTGCCGTGGCATTTAAACTAATAAGACTTATAAGTAAAAAAAGGTATTTCATGGGCTAAAAGTACTCATTGATATGCAAATAGCTTTCTAATAATTTTCTAACAAGTTTGTAATTTTTATCCATACTTAATCTAAATAAAGATATATTTGCCGCAAATTCTCCTTATGCAGTTAAAAAAATTTACGCTACTTATATTTTTATTATCAGCGTTTTACGTAAACAAAGTATCGGCCCAGGTACTTACCCAAGAAGACTCACTGTCGGCCGGGTTAATTAATAAGCAGCAGGCTACGGTTCTTTCTGGCTACGGCGAGGCCAAATATGGTATTGATACCAAACGCAAAAGTGCCGAAGCAAGCCTTAAACGTGTGGTTTTATTTCTTGGTCATAAATTCAACAACAAGATCTCATTGTTTACCGAGCTGGAAGTGGAGGATGCTTTAGTATCTCAATCTGGCGAGGGTGTTGGTGGCAAAGGCGGCGTATCGCTTGAGCAGGCATTTTTGAAATTTAACCTCAACCCAAATACCTATTTGGTAGCGGGTTTAATTGTACTGCGTATTGGTATTATCAATGAGAACCACTTGCCTACCACCTTTAACGGGGTCGACCGCCCTTTTCTTGAAGAGCAATTGATCCCATCAACCTGGCGCGAAGTTGGGGTTGGCCTTTACGGGCAATTTACCCAGATCCCTGGTCTTAATTATAGTTTAGCATTAACCAACGGCTTAAACTCCGAAGGTTTTAGCAGCGATGGCGGTATTACCGGCGGCAGGCAACTGGGCCAGGCAACCAACGGAATGAATCTGGGTGTAACCGGAGCCTTGCTTTACTACGTGGGCGATTTCAGGATCCAGGCATCAGGATACATTGGCGGTTCTACTGCTAAAGAACAACGCGTTGCGGATAGCTTACAGCTAAATTCGGGTGCTTTTGGCAACCCTGTAAGTTTGGGCGAGATGAACGTGCAGTACAACAAATCGGGCTTTGCAGTGCGTGCATTAGGTACTATCATCAACATCAAAAATGCATCGGCCATTAACCGTGCTTTTGCCAATAACACACCAGAGCAAATGTATGGCGGCTACGGCGAGTTGGCTTATGACCTGCTTTACCCCACCCACAAGGGCGAGAAGGCATTTGTGATCTTCGGCAGATATGAGTACATCAATCTCAGTTCAAAAGTGCCATCCAACGGGTTGCAGAATGATGCAAACGAAAAGCAATATTTAGTGGGCGGTTTTACCTACAAACCCATTCGCGGGATAGCTATTAAAGCCGATTATGTTCGCCGGATAACGGGCGAGTTTAACCAGGCGCTTATTGTAACGCCGTTCCCTCAGCAGATACCTTATTTTAAAAACAACGGTTTTGTTAACCTGGGCATAGCCTACAACTTTTAAGCAAATGAGTACACGCAGAAGCTTTATCAAATCGGGATGTGCGGCATGTTTGTTAACCGCTTCGGGTCTGTCTTTCCTTGAATCGTGCTCAACGCCCTTGCCAATGGTGAAAGCATCCGGCGCAAAGCCCGGCATTGTTGAGATACCCTTAAACAGTTTCGCGACAGGCAATATGTTAGTAGTGCGCAGCAAACAATTAGAGTACGATGTACTGCTGATTAAAAAAGAGCAAACCTACAAAGCACTGTACATGCGCTGTACGCATGAAGGTGTAGGCCTCACTGCGGCGGCTAACAAAATATTTTGCAGCGCGCACGGTAGCGTATTCGATCTTGATGGGAACGTGGTGAAAGAACCCGCCCTGCGTCCGCTTAAAACCTACGCTACCGAGGTAGTTAATGATCAGATAATAATTCATCTAACATAATCCTTACATATATGAAAACATCAAAAAAAGCGATCGTGCTGGCGCTACCTTTAACGCTGCTGGCATTATCATGTTCAAAAAGCAAAACCGATACTAACCCTAACGATAGCACTCTGCAAGCAGAAGTATTGGCAAATATATCTGCTAACGTATGCACGGCTTCGTACGAAGATATGTATGCCAAAACACAGGGGTTATTAACGGCTGTACAAACTTTAAATACAACCACTAACGATGCTAACCTTGCTGCAGCACGCACCCAGTGGAAAGCAGTCCGCGTTACCTGGGAACAATCTGAGGCATGGTTGTTTGGCCCGGTTGAGGCTGATAATATCGATCCGCGTATTGATACCTGGCCGATAGATTTTAATTTATTCAATGCCGCTCTTAATGGCACAGACGAATTGAATGACGCCTACATTAATGGACTGGATGATTCGGCAAAAGGTTTCCACCCTATTGAGTTTTTATTGTGGGGACAAAACGGCAATAAAACCGCTGCACAATTCACCGCACGCGAAAAAACTTTTTTGGTAGCGCTTACTCAAAACCTAAATACACTGGCTAAAGACGTAAGAGATACCTGGACCGGCGGTTATAACAAACAGCTGACTAATGCAGGTAACGGTTCAACCGAATTTAGCACCCAAACTCTTGCCTTTGTACAGATTGCTGACGGCATGGCAGGCATTTGCGATGAGGTAGCCAATGGTAAAATGAAAGAGCCATTTGATGCCCAGGATCCGGGTAAAGAAGAAAGCCCTTTTGCTAAAAACTCAACCATTGATTTTACCAATAATATACAAGGTATACTTGCTATTTATCAAGGCCGCTTTGCTACTGATGGTAAAGGCATTGAGGATATTGTACGTGCAAATAACCTATCATTAGATACCGAGATAAAAAGCAAACACGCCGCCGCAATTGCTGCGTTACAAGCTATTGCCAAACCTTTTGGCGAAGCTATTATCTCTGAACAGTCTAAAGTACAGAACGCTATGACCAAGGTAAATGACCTTGCCGAAACTATTGACGGTAAGCTGAAACCTTATTTACAGCAGTACACAAAATAATTATCCTTAGGGATAGAGATCGATCTTAAGACATGAGAAAAACTACGGTTGCTGTACTTTCTATTTTAATTGTGGTAATGCTGCTGCAATTTGCCTGCCGCAAGGTTGATGGCCTTGCTCCTGTCGATAACCCCGACAGCGAATGGCTCAGCGGCGGCAGCGAGACAGCGTTTGACCAGGGGAGCGGTGCTTTTTCTCATGCTTTTGGGTCATTACCGGCCAATCTTGCCCGCATTCACGAGATAGGTGATGCGCAATTCAACGCCACTTTCGTATCGGCACCCGCGCCGTTAAATCCGGGGCTTGGGCCAATATTTAATAACGTTTCGTGCGGGTCGTGCCACGTATCAGATGGTCGCGGTAAGGTGCCTGGTTTGGGTGAGTCTGCCGCTAACATGCTGTTCAGGCTTAGTATCCCGGGCGAGGGCGAGCATGGCAATCCCGTACCCGTGCCTGGCTACGGCGATCAGTTACAAACACGCGCATTATTTGGCAAACAGCGCGAGGGAGATGTTACTATCGCCTATACCGAAACCAGCTACAAATTTGCCGATGGTACCAGCTATAGCTTAAGGGCACCTACTTACACCTTTAACAGCTTGTACACTACCATGCCCGGCAATGTGATGTTATCTCCGCGAGTAGCTGCACCGGTTTTTGGGCTGGGTTTGTTAGAAGCAATCAGCAACGAAACTATCCTTGCCAATGCCGACCCCAATGATAAAGATGGGGATGGCATTAGCGGCAAAGCCAATATGGTATGGGATGTTTACAATCAACAAAAAGTATTAGGTCGTTTTGGATGGAAAGCCAATCAGCCTAACCTGTTGCAACAGGTTGCTGCAGCTTACAATGGCGATATAGGCATCACCACCTTTCTGTTCCCAAAAGAAAGCAGCGAGGGCCAAACACAGTTTGACAGCGACCCCAACAGCAAAAGTTATGAGCTAAGCGATAGCCTTTTGTACGGTACACATTTTTATGTGCGCACATTGGCTGTGCCAGCACGCCGTAACGCAACCGATAGCAAAGTGGTTGAGGGCAAAGCATTGTTTACATCAGCAGGATGCATAAAATGCCATAAGGCAGATATGCGTACTGATGTCAATGTAGCGCTACCGCAGGTAAGCAACCAACTGATACACCCTTATACCGATTTACTGTTGCATGATCTTGGCCCCGGCCTTGCGGATAACCGCCCGGACTTTTTAGCCACCGGCACCGAGTGGCGTACCCCACCACTTTGGGGCATTGGCCTTACTCAAAAAGTGAACGGCCATACTAACTTTTTACATGATGGCCGCGCCCGTAATCTGATGGAAGCCATTATGTGGCATGGAGGAGAAGCTGCTTCAGCAAAAAATAAAGTGAATAACATGTCGCAAAAACAACGCGACTCGCTGATAGCGTTTGTTGAGTCTTTATAATCTTATAGGTTTTTAAATACAAAAGGCCAGGCATTACACCTGGCCTTTTGTGTTCTTAAGGAGTTGGGGCTTCCCACTTATTGTTCCTAAGTTTAGTAATAATTGATTACACCTAAAACTAAACCTTCAACCTTACAATATGAATAAGCTAAACAAAATTATCCTGATCTTATTAGCTTTTAGCTTTGTTACCTACCTTACAAGTTTCGTTATTAAGTTCAATCATCTTTATTTTCCTCAGTTCAAAGCCTTGTTCTTCCTATTTTGCATTACTACAGCTTTAGCTATTATCCTGTTAATTTTCAAGGCGATACGATACCTAACTCAAAAGTTTTTAAGAGCATAAAAATTCCGCCCTGTAGACTATTTTACCACTATCACTTGCTCTGCAACATTCCAACCGTAAAGCTGCAATTGCAACTTATCTTTTATTGCCTGCGGATAGTCAATGGTTATCTTTCTGCTTTCGCCGGGCATTACCGATAGGTAGTTGTCGCTGGCAAAAGCCGGCAATACGCGTTGTTTAGTGGCTGTGTTAACCAGAGCCAGTCGATTGAAAAAAGCGACCGGTGCGTTTGCTGCATTGCTGAGGGTCACCTCTACCTTGCCTTGAGAGATTTGTTTTGCCGTGGCGTTCAATGCTACTTTCTTTATCTCTTTTAAACCGGAATACTCACCATCAGTATTGGGGAACCAGTAGAAATTATTGCTTTGTACTTCCTGCTTCTCATTAAGTAACCGCAGGCTTAGGAATATCCCATCTTTTTTGCGGAGTGCATCTACGACCGGTTTAAGGGATAATATCTTTTGGCTGGATGATGCACCTATGGAAACAAATACACGGGTCAATACCGAATCCTTACCGCCCATATCATAAGCTTTAACTTCCAACATCAGGTTATTCTTGATCTTGAAGCCGTTATTGATACAAACGATGTTGCCATCAACAGGATTGTATGATACGTGCAAAGGTTCGGAGCCGCTGCGCAAGCTATATAAACAGGCGTTTGCGTCCAGATAATAATCGTACATCTGTCCGCGCAAGGCTGTCCATGGGTTTTGTGTTTTCCAGATAATGGAGCCTGTGTACCACTCCCACATATGGGCACTAAAGCCTTCCATCAGGGCGCGGTACTGATCGTAATTTACCAACTGAGATTTCATCGCAAAATCACCGGCATTTTCAGGCTCACCATAAGGTTTAATGTAGCCATCATAACCGATGTATTTATGATAATCCCAAACAGAATCAACCGTTTCTTTTTTACCATCAAATTTTGGTGCCTTTAAGTTATCTGCGGGGATAAAACGCTGTAAAGATTCATAGTCGCCAACACCCACGGAGCCAACTTCAGAGTTGAACGGAAAAGTTTTGTGCTGCCAAAAAGTGTTGATGTTCTGGATCCCGTAAGGACCATCGCCATTGCCACCTTCGGTGTTGTACGACATTTCGCTGGAGTTTGAATAATCGATGAACCAGCGGGTGCCATCAAGCTTAGGCATCATCACATCACGCAGCTGGGTAAGGATATCATCGGGCGGGGCTATCTCGTTACCACCGCACCACATAGCCAGCGACGGGTGGTTGCGCACCATCTTAATTTGGTCTGCCGCCGATGCCAGCCAAAGTGAATGATCGTCCGGGTACTTGCGGCGCGTCCACTGGTCGTCTTTCTTGGCAGGATCAGTCCAACGTCCATTAGCGTCGCCCGACATCCAGAAATCCTGAAAAACCAGCATACCATATTTGTCGCAAGCAGCATAAAACTCCGGCCGTTCAATCATTGCTCCACCCCAGATCCTTATCAGGTTCAGGTTCATATCGCGATGGTAACGCACCTCGGCATCATAACGGGCATCGCTAAAACGCAACATGGCATCAGAGATGATCCAGTTGCCTCCTTTTATAAATATCTTTTGTCCGTTAACCGCAACCTGACGACTATGCGTTAATTCGTTCGATTTGGTGTCAATCTGGCGAATGCCTACCTGTACGTTACGCTTATCTGATACCGCTTTACCACCTACGATAAACTGAAAATCAGACGAGTACAGGTACTGCTCACCGTAGCCGTTTGGCCGCCAAAGTTTTGGGTTGTTAACTGTAAGTGCAGGCAACGCAATTTCAGTTGTACTATTGGCTGGCAGCGTTACGGCTTTAGATATCATCTGCCCGTTGATACTGTAGATCAAGCTACCCTGTACAGGTTTTGCTGATGTATTTTGTAACTCTGCCGAAGTTTTCAAAATAGCTGGTTCCTGCTTTGCATCGGGTAAACGTACGCCCGGTACCAGCGTAACCACATGTGGCTCGTTAATGCGCACAGCACCGGTTTCTTGTATGGTTACTTTGTCCCAGATGCCGGTGTTACGATCGGCAATTGGTTGAATCCAGTCCCAGCCGGCAGTATATTGCATGCCTACGTTACGGGCAATAGTACCATCGCCGCCCTGACCACCGTTTGGATTGCCCGCAACAGGTGCAGGATGTACTAAAATAGCCAGCCTGTTGTTGCCGTCAGCTTTTAAATACTGCGTAATATTATGTGACTGACGAAGGAACATTCCCTCACAAGCACCAGCTTTCAGCTTTTGCCCGTTGATGTAGATCTCGCAGTTATAGTTCACACCACGCAGGTTTAGAAATACTGTCCTGCCTGCTGCGGGTTTTTTATGCGCAAAATCTTTAACAAACCAATAGGTGTAATAAGCATTGCCTTTATTGTAAATGTCGGGGATTTGTTTGTTGTTCATCCCATAAAAGGGATCGGGCATTTTGTGGTTGTTTACCAGCGTGGTTAACACCGTGCCTGGGACTGTTGCTGGCATCCAGTTGTTGAGGCTGTAAGTTGATGCACTTATTTGGCTGCCTGTTGCTTTCAATTCATCAGCCTTATTGCACCGCCAACCGCTATTTAACTCTGTTTCGCTTTGTGCTTTTAATAAAAACGGAATAAATAACGATAAGAATATTAAACGGAAGGACTTATTTTTCATGACGGCAAGGATCTATCTATTGCCACGAATATACATGTATGGCCTTTTTAATAACAACTTTTGCAAAAAACAGTGAATAAATAGGCAATATTGTAATATACAATCACGAATTGCCCTGCAAAATAAACTCATCCGGTGTTAAAACGTCTATTCTTCCATAACCTTTAATCGCGATCTGCTTAGTATCTCGATTAAAAACAATTCCTTTAAATTCATCAGAATTACCATTTATCGACGAATTTTCAAGACCACTTGATATCTCATTATTTTGATCAACTATTCTTCCGGTATGCAAGTCAATTATCTTCGGATACTTATACATGTCCCATACATACCGCGAGTTTATGGCGAATATATTTCCAAACTCAGATTTAACTTTCACCGGCTTGGATAATTCGTTGGTTTGTAATTCCCAGATGGCGAGGTGTTCAGACGCGAACCAATTATCATCTTTCTCCTGAAGCTCATCAGATGACCCGACGACTATTGTACTGTTGTTTATAAAACTTGCTGTGCAATAATCGCCTAACAATTTTGGTTCAAATTGAGGATGATCAAGTTTCATAGGATCTGTTAAACAAGCTGCAATATCAAAAACCATTACCACGCTTATGGGGTGCCAAACCCACCCTTTGCTTAATAGATAATTTCCGTCGGCACTAACCTCAAGCCGTGAATGAAAAATATCAAAGGGCTTTCTTTCCGGTATATTAGTGACTATTTTACCAGTTTCCACATCCTCTATATCTAATTGGTTGTAAGCTATCGGGCAATGAATAAGATAAGTTTTACCATTTATAGTTACAAAGGCTGCCGGATACTCATATGAGTTTGCAAAGTAGTACGACCTGTTAATTTCTCTTAGTAACTTTCCCTTTTTTAAAAGCAGACCTTTGGTTCCCAGTCTTTCATATATAAATGCGTATTCACCATTGGAAGAGCATATTGCCTTATTCCCAAATTGATAATTGAAGTCATGATCATTGCAGATACTGACTTCTGTTTCGCTATTATCTAAACCATAAGAGCGATTGCTTGCCCAGTCTACTATACTTCTGTTATGCCAGGAAATTGTGTATAAAAATCCGGCTTTAATTGTTTGTAATTTCATTTTTGCGATAAAGCAAGGTTTGCAAAGACTAATATATTCTATTTATGATTTTTATCTACTTTTATCTCAAATCAATTTAGTCATACCGTGAAAAAGTCGTTAGCCGTACTGTTGCTCTTTATATCATCAGCGTTACACATACATGCCCAAGCCCGCAAAAGCGGCGATACCATCTTGTTGGCCGACCCAACCATTTTTGCAGAAAAGGGTGTTTACTATCTGTACGGCACGGGTAGCAAAGATGGGTTTTGGGTGTACCGCTCAACCGACCTGAAAAACTGGGCAGGACCCGTTGGCAAACGCGGCGGTCATGCTTTGCTTAAAGGCGACAGCTACGGCACCAAGGGCTTTTGGGCACCGCAAATTTTTAAATACAACAATAAATATATCATAGCATACACTGCGGATGAGCATATAGCCATTGCGGAAAGTAATAGTCCGTTGGGGCCGTTTATTCAAAAAAATAAAGTGGCAGTATCAGGCCCGGGCAAGCAGATTGACCCGTTTGTGTTTAAAGACACCGATGGCAAGTTATATCTTTTCCACGTACGCCTGCAAAATGGCAACCGCATATTTGTGGTGCGTATCAATCCAAAAACCTGGGATATTGACGAAAGTACTGCCAAAGAATGCCTCCATGCCGAACTGCACTGGGAAAACACCGAAAATGCCCCATGGCCGGTATCTGAAGGGCCAACCGTGATGAAACGCGGCAACTTATACTATATGTTTTACTCGGCTAATGATTTTCATAATATAGACTACGCAGTAGGTTACGCTACATCTACATCGCCGTTTGGGCCATGGAAAAAAGCGGATGACAGCCCGATTATCAGTCGTAAGAATACAGGTGCAAACGGCACCGGCCATGGCGATTTCTTTAAAGATACTAAAGGGAATTTATATTATGTTTTACATACTCATAATACAAACAGCAAGGTTGATCCGCGCAAATCCGCTATAGTATCAGTGAAGTTTGCAGATGGCAAGCCGGTTGCTGACAGCACAGGCTTCCGCTTCTTGCAATTGAAATAGTTATAGAACAAGGTTAATCAACACGGAAACCACCACTCCATGTAGTGAAGCTTTCCATTTTTGATAAAAAGATTGATGTGCCCTTCGGAAACGTTGTTTTTATCTTCCCGAAGCATGATCACCTGTAATTTACCTCTACCCTTAACATCCATTACACCGATGTTCCTTACGGCGTTGGGGAACAGTTCCTGAAGATCAGCAAGCGTGGTTTCGTTGCTAAGCGTTTTACCGTGAAAGGTGATCATGTCACCTTTACTGAAATTGATTTCCTGGATGGCTACCTTGTCTTTTACGTTTTCATAAACGGAACCATTTTTATACAGGTATTTAGCGGCCGGATCAATAAAGCCATCTGACTTTTCAAAAATTGTAGCACAGGGGCCAACAACACTTAAAAGTTTAGAACTATCTGCTTTGCCTAATACCGAGTTGAATTGCTGAATGGTAAAGTACCGCTTCAGTTTGCCATTCAGCTTTATTTCATTGGCATCCATAACCTCACTGGCCTTGTCTGTACTTCCTGATACGGATGTATCTGCCTTTAATATTGGTGCGGGCATGTGCATTGCCGTGCTTGCTTTTGGCCGGTTTGTTTTATTACTGCAGCACGATAACATCAGACCAGTAAAGAGCGAGAGGGTTAATGCGAAAAATGAATGACTTACAGAAATTTTCATAGATTAGAATAGGTTGACCTGATCAAAAAAGATATCGCTTTTTTCACTTCGGCGCGGCCGGCCTCATCATTAACGTTGATACCGCAAAAATGGCTTCCGTTAAACTTGGCAAAAAGATCAAGGTAGTAAGTGCCGGAAATAATAACAGCCATAATAGCACGAAACTGCCGCGAATGATCATCAAAATAAGGATCAGTAATGCCTTGAAGCAGTAGTTCGCCGTTAGCTTCCTGCGCATCAACGAGTTTTTTTAGCGAATCGCGCTGTTCGCTAAGGCTCCATAACAATATCTTCTGGAAAGCCTCATCCTTAAATACATAATCAAATTGCGAGAGTACCATCTCCTCAACAAATGCAGCGCCACCATCTGTGATAGGTGCAGGCACTTTATCATCTTTTACATTGCTCCAAAAATCTTTGATCTGAATGTACTCGTCAATAAGCTGATCTTTACCGCCAAAATAATTATATATCAACTTTTTATCCAACCCGGCGCACCTTGCAATATCGTTCACTTTAAGCGCGGCAAAGCCTTTGGTGGTGAGTATCTCTTCCACCGCAGATAGGAATTTCTGCCTGGTTTGCTCTTTGTTGCGGTTGGCGGCTGTATTGTCTTCCTTTTGCATGGTGATAGTAGCCGGGATTCACTACAAAAATAACAAAATTGTTACTTTACAAATGCTATGGTCAACGGGTAAATTTTAGCCTTAGTCTCTTATTTTTTTCCAAATACTTTAAGTTCAAAAATGCTAAGGGCGTTACCCGCATTTACCGGGTCTGATTCGTCTGCAGTTTTCGGAATATCGGCACTAATTATCGTCAACCGCACAAACCTGGCGTTAGCCGGGTGGATTGGTTTATCCGTTACAGGCGACATTTTAATTCCTTCAGTTTCCCGATTTGAAAATACTTCCCACTTTTTTTGACTGGCAGCTGCTTTTAAGTTTTTGGCATCTTTAGCTTTCAAATACTCTAATTTATATCGATAGGCGCGGCTGCTGAACTCAAACATGGTTTCGATGCTATCGATCTTATGATCGGCAGTTAGATCAACAATTATCCAGGCTTCTTTGGCGTTCAAACCTGCATCCCAATGCGTACCGTAGTTTTCATCAACCGCATATTTGCCGTCGTACTTAAACGAGATATCGTGGGTGCGGTATCTTTTTTCGTGCGGCCCATTGTCATAAACCCGTACGGAAGATGTTAACGTTGGTTTTCCTAAAGCCAGATTTTTAGCTTTCGCTGTCGCATTTTTAGCCAGTTGCACCCCGCTATGTGTGGGTATCACTTTTTTGATGCTGCCATCGGCGTTAAAATAAAGTTCATCTATACATGCTTGGCGTTTGCTATCCACAAACGGGAAATGCTGCCTATGGTAAGCGATATACGTATGCCCCTTATAGTCGAACACTGAATGGTGACCGGGACCAAGGATATTATTTTTATCATCGCGCTCTAAAATAGGGATGCTTTCTGAAGTACCCAGCTCAGTGTAAGGCCCCGCAATATCTTTGGATACCGCATAACGTACGTTATACTCTTCGCTTCCTTTAAAGGACCACATCAGGTAATAAAGACCTTTGCGTTTGTAAATGAAAGAGGCTTCAAAGGCATTCTTTAAACCATCCACCTGCACATAGTTATAACTGCCTGAAAATTCTGTCTCCCTCGTTTTTGTAAAACGTTTATCATCCTTGTCGAAAAGTATCTTGCCGGTATTATCAAATCGTAGCTTAATAATTTTGAACGGATTTGAATCGAAGTTGAAATATACCTTCTGGTCGTCATCCACAAAAAACTGACCATCATAACCTTTAAAAAACATTTTACCCGGAGCTGCACCGTTAGCATCTTCCCATGGCCCCAACGGCGAACCGCTCATGGCGATAAAAACATTGAAGTGGATGCTGTACATGAGGTAATATTTTTTGGTAACCGGGTAATAGATCATACTCGGGGCCCAAACCTCATTGGTACCTGCATAATCTGTCCAGGATTTCGGCAGATCGATGATCTTGTTTTTCCAGGATTTACCATCATGCGAAAACCAAACCTGCGGTGGGAATACGTTAGAGCCACCGGCGCCATCGTTGGTGCCAAAGGCATAAAAGGCATCTGTTTTAGCATCATAAAATACCGATGCGTCAGCTAAATACGCTGGTATAATTGGGTTACCGGTGTGCTGCGCAAATACGTTGAGATCTTTTTTGATCTGTGCAAAAGTTACAGAGCTTGCTACATTTAAAATGGCAAAAATGAAGAATATCTTTTTCAAGGCTTTTGATGGTTGGTTATTACAATTTTAATCAAAATGTGTAAAATTTAACTCATTCTTATTTCAAACCGTGCATAAAACAAAAAAGCATTTAATGCAATGTATTACATCCTGTGATTAACACATTGCATTAAATGAAAAATAAAAAATATCAATCGCGATGATATTATTTTACAACGTTCCCTTCAGAATCAATGACCTGAACCGGGCCGATGTTCAATTCGCGGATGCCTTTTTCAATTTTGGCCCTGTCGCCAACAATTACCCAGGTCAGGTTATCGGGCTTAACTATATCTTTGGCACTTTTCCTAATGTCGTCAAGCGTAAATTTCTGCAAGCTTTCTGCATAATTGTTTAAATAATCTAACCCGCGGTTATACATCAAAGTGGATTGAAGGTCGGATAATACCGCAGAATTTGCTTCCCATCTGCCCGGTAACTCCAGTATAGCGTTTGTGCGCACTTTATTAAACTCGGCATCTGTTACAGGCCTTTTAGATATCACATCTGTAAGTTCCTTCCTCAGCTCTATCAATGATTCTTTAGTTTTATCGGTTTGCACCGGTGCATATCCGGTAAAAAAGCCCTGCCCGTATGCATCCAGTAAAACAGAGGCTGATCCGTATGACCAGTGTTTGTCTTCGCGCAGGTTCATATTTATTCTCGAGGTAAAGTCGCCGCCTAAAATGCGGTTCATCATGCTGTAAAACTTGTTATTTACATCGGTGGCCGATGGTGCCAGTTCTGCAGCAAAAATAACTGACTGGTCTGCGTCGGGTTTGTCGACAATGTAAACAGATTGCTTTTGTGGCAACGGAACTGTAGTAATATTTTTCTTCGGTACGGTTTTTTTCTTCCATGATGCCAGCTTACTTTCAAGTGTTGTTTTCAGGGAAGCTTCATCAATATCACCAACTACTACTAAAGTGGCATTGTTTGGTGCAAACCAGGTATCGTAAAATTTGGCTACATCAGCACGGGTAAGCTTAGTGATAGACATTTCGGTACCTGTACCTGTCTAAGGATTGCTATAGGGATGATCCGCGCCGTAT
>JAESTD010000013.1 GCA_016763755.1 Mucilaginibacter sp. | reverse complement strand
TTGGCGGTATAAAAGGAGTAGCCCACAGTGGTTTCCTGCCTACGGGACAAACAGCATTGTTTCTGATAGCGGGCTCAGATTTAGATAAGCAATTCAAAGCCCGGCAATATTTTGACAGCGACCATGTATTTAAAATTCACAATATTTTATGGCTTGGCTCCGCACCGGCCAACGAACCTTTTTTAAGCGCGCAATTACTGATCAATGATGAATATGTGGATCTTTTTACCGGGGGCAAACTTCGCAAACCATCTTTTAGTATGGATTTCCCCGCAAAGCGGATCACCACAACGCTCGATTGGGATGATCTGGTTTTGGATAAACATACCCTGCAGCAGCTTAACGAAATAAAAATATGGCTGAAACATGGCTCTACTTTAATGAATGAGTGGGGTATGAGCCGGTCTCTTAAACCCGGTTATAAAGTTTTGTTCCATGGGCCGCCCGGTACCGGTAAAACCCTAACAGCGGGGCTTTTTGGTAAGCTGGCCGGTGTAGATGTTTACCGTGTGGACCTATCAATGGTGATATCCAAATATATCGGCGAAACAGAGAAAAATCTTGAGAAGGTATTTGTTAAAGCCGAGCACAAGAATTGGATCCTTTTTTTTGATGAAGCCGATTCCTTATTTGGGAAACGGACATCAATTTCTGATGCACACGATAAATATGCCAATCAGGAGATTGCATATCTTTTACAACGGCTTGAAGATTATAACGGTTTGGTTATCCTGTCATCAAACATGAGGCATAATGTTGATGAGGCATTTGGCCGGCGGCTGCAGTCTGTAATTCATTTTCCAATGCCAAAAAGCAATGAGCGGATGGTTTTGTGGCGGCAAGCATTTAGTAGCAAAACATATCTTGAAACCGAACTGGATTTAGATAACATAGCCGAAAGATACGAGATTGCAGGCGGTTCTATAATCAACGTGGTCCAGTATGCTTCGTTAATGGCACTGCACCGTAACGAAAATATAATACGGGAAAGAGATGTATTAGAGGGCATAAAAAAGGAATATAAAAAGGAAGGGAAGACTATCTGAACGCGAAAGTGATGCAGGTAGCCTCCAATACATAGAGAGCAATGGCAAGCGAATTTATCAGTAACTCTGTTAGAGGCAGTGATAGGGCCGGTCAGAACGAGAAAGGAACTCATTTTCAGGAAGATGTTTTGCCGGGTATAACTACGCAACTCAACACGCGCCAAATATCACCCAAACTAACGGTTGGAGTACCCAATGACCCTTTAGAACATGAAGCCGATGCAGTTGCAGATAGGGTTACACAGGCACCCCAGAGTAATTTCTTTCAGCGCAAGTGCGCTGATTGCGAAAAAGAGGAAAAATTAAATCGGAAATCCGAGGCCCCTGCAGCCGCAAATAGTGTTAGCTCGTCTGGGGTAGTAGCGTCCGCGGACATTTCTCAGCAAATTGAATCTAATAGAAGCGGCGGGGCAGAAATGGATAGGCAGACAAAAGGCTTTATGGAAAGTCGTTTTGGAACTGATTTTTCAGATGTTCGCATTCATAACAACGAAGACTCTAAACTACTTTCACGATCATTAAACGCCCAGGCATTTACTGTAGGAAAAGACATCTATTTTAATGAAGATAGATACGATCCTAAATCGGCAAGTGGCAAATGGTTACTTGCTCACGAATTAACTCATACTATCCAGCAAAAAGGCGGCGTTAATGCAAAATTGATCCAAAGGGTCTGCCATGAGGATGGTAACCCGTCCATCACCGTCTCCTCGTGCCCTGAGGGTTCGGCCGATGTAGGCCGCCAGGCCCAGGGTGTAGCCAACGGCTTAGATGCCAAGGCTGATGCAATAATTGCTACTGCCACTGGTAGTGGCGACAATTCTACAAAAGCTATGCAGGTTGTCAATGATATGCTTTGTAGTTACATGCCGGGGCAGATATCAAAAGTACGTAAGATCAATTATTTCGCTTCCGAGCCGGGGCTTGCAACGCAAAGTGTAGGTTCCGGAGCCTCTGCCCGTGGGGATATCTGTGTTGGTGATTATTTTTTAACCGGAACCACCCGCGGTAGTATATCCAGAAGGTTATTGCAACTTGCACATGAACTCGAGCACATCGATCAATACAGGAGCGGGTTAGCCGGAGCTAACAACAAAACCGAAAGGGAATTTTTAGCTTTTTACCACGAAAGTTTAGCTGATGAGTTCACCGGAACAGGCCGCATGTCACATTCAACCAGGAAAGGGCTTATAGACGGTGCCTTGGGGCAATATAATTGTTTGTCGGCCGCTTTGAAAACCACCCATCAAAGTAAACAGCAAGATTTGCTTACCCGCAGGCAAACTGTTAACGGTACAAACGGAAATCCATCAACACAACCGCCACAGGGCTGCGCTTCCGGCGGTTGATCTGATCTGCAGTATCCTCAAACCATAATACTGGCGAATCTCTATCGCCATACTCTTTATTATCAACTGTAAAGTGCCATCAACTTTAACAAGTGCACCACTTTCTACTGCCAAAGCGTCCGCAACGCCGGCCGGGGAGAAAAGTGATCAATTGCAGAACGATCACGATAAAGAGCAGCAAAATCCCTCTAATCTTATTGTACAGGCCAAGCTTACGATTGGCGCGCCCGATGATCCGCTCGAAAGGCAAGCCGACGATGTAGCCGACCGGGTTATGCGCGCAACAGCCGAAAATTTTGCCCAATGCAAATGCTCCGAATGCGAAAAAGAGGATAAGCTGCAAAAGAAGCCTGCTAAAGAACAGAAGCTTAAGCGAGAGACAAGAACGGCTTTTATACAAAAAAAGTGCGCCGAATGTGAAAAAGAAGATACCATCCAAAAGAAAGCCGGGATAAACCCTGGAACTCCAAATGTAGAGGCAAAAAGCCAAGGTGGCTCATTTTTGGATGATAAATTATCGGCTGATATCCAGAACAGTCGGGGCAGCGGCACTGGCATGGATGGCGGTACAAGATCTTTTATGGAAGCACGCATGGGTGCCGATTTTAGTGCCGTAAAGATTCATAACGGCCACCAGGCTGTACAGCTGAACAGAAAATTAAATGCCCAGGCATTTGCCACTGGTAACGACATCTTTTTTAACGAAGGAAAATACCAACCCGATACCCAGGAAGGGAAAAGACTGTTGGCCCATGAGCTAACTCATGTTATACAACAAGGGGGCGGATCGCAGGATGGCGCGGTACAACCAAAGTTATCTCAAAATACTTCGACATTAAAGGATGCAACTTTTACTAATTCTTTAACTTCACAATCGATTAGTGCTGATTTAAAAGAAGATAAGCATGATCTCCGGAAGATAGAAAATTCGAATTCTCTACAGCAAGCTCCCCCAACTGATGACCCGCCTAACAAGAATGGAAATCTTTTTGGAAAGGCCTCCCAGGGGACTATTTATCTTAAGCGGGAGAACTCCGCGGTAGCGCCTGTAAATAAATCACAGGTTAGCCCGCCGGGAAACACCAGCCCGGTCGTTATCTCAAAGCAGCAGCCACAATCTGGGCCTGTACCGCAAAGCACAGTCGCACCAAGCGCTCAAACTCAATCGCCTTTATCTAACAAACCGGCTGCCGGTAAAGCTCCGGCAACGGATGCTGCGTTGAGTGGCAATCCTCCAAAGTCGCCCTTATCGGGTGGCAAAGGCGCTGATAACACTGCAGTTCAGAGACCTGCAATTGCCGCTACAGCCAATCCCGGCGATCTTCTGGTGACATTGCAATCCACTCCTGTTACGCAACTCCCGGCGGTATACAATCAATCTAAAGGCGTAGCTGCGCAAAGTATGCAAATGCAAAAGGCTGATGCCGTTAAACTTGTGCCTGTTATAGACGAAGCTACAGGCAGCCCGTATGGCGAAGCAGGTTCGGGAAAAGCCAAGCACATAGCTACAAAAGCCAATGCCGCGGTTAAAAATACTTTTGAAGCCAAAGCAGGATGGCAACCACCGCTTGTGGAAGAAACGGTAATGCCTGCCCCGGCACCATTTGTACCGTCAAGACTCGCATCAAGGTTTGGTACAGACGAGGATTCACCAAATATTGCAGGGGCAGCACAAGCCGAATTGAACAATGTTGTTTTAGATACATCAGACCTTCCCGAGACGATAGAAAATGCACCGCAATTGCAGCTTGATGGAGATGCTGGCTTAGATAACATCACTACCGAGCAGCAGGAACAAGCTGGTGATGTAGCCAAAGCCAAAGCCGATGCCGCTAAGGAAATTTATAATGATTTTGGCGAAAACAATGTAATACCAAGGCCGGGACACGCGCCTATAAAAGCAAAACATGCCATTAAAAGGCCTGCGGGCGTGAATAGTGCTGCAATAAGTTCAGGATCTAATTTATCTGAGGATCTGGCAGCAAGGTTTGACTCATCCCTTGCCGGACAGGCCACCCAACAAATAGGCGAGCAAACTCAACAGTATCAGCAGGAAGAAATCAAATATCAACAGCAACTTGCCGATGAAAAAATAAATACCGACAGTAAGATAGACGACGAGACCCGTAAGTCGAAAACAACTCAGAACAACGCGCAAATAACTGCCCAGAGCCAGGTAAATGCTTCAAGGTTGGAGTGGCAGAAACAACTGAATGACACAGAAACTGATTTTACCGACAAGGCAAATAAAAGTGCCGTAGAACACGTAGGAAAGATTGAAAAGGAATCTGCCAAGGGAAACGATGCAGCTAAGCAGCATTATGATGATGCTAATAAAGAAGCAGCAGAAAAAACCGCGGCGGCAAGAAAAGATGCCGAAGATGAAAAAAAGAAATCAGAAGAAGATAGCGGTGGTTTCTTTGGCTGGTTGGCCGATGCAGCTTCGGCCGTTATTGATGGCTTAAAAAAAGCCGTCAATTTTATTTTTGATAAACTGCGGGCTGCCCTTAAATGGGTTTTCGACAAGGCTAAGAAACTGGCAATGGCGGCTTTGGAGTTGGCCAGGAAAGCAGTTGTTGGTTTAATAAAAGGCTTTGGTGTTATCCTTAAGGGCTTTGTGAGCATTGCCTTTGCTGCTTTCCCGTCTATTCGGGATGAAATAAATGGGAAGATAGATTCTGCTGTATCAACAGCTGTAAAAATTACTAACGATGCTTTTGAACGGTTCAAAAAAATCGTTTCAGACATTATAGATGCATTTGCCGGCTTTATTGATAAAGTTTTAGCAGTTGTGCAAGAGGCGCTTAACATTGCCCTATCTGTAATAGAGGTAATTGTTGTTGGCTTCCTGAAAATTATGGACTTTTTAACCAGTATTGAAAAGCAATACAAGTTATTTAAGGCCATGATAGATGGTTTCATGCTCATCTGGGATCATCCGGAGATCCTGGAAGAAAAAGCCAAAGAGTTCCTTGAACCCTACATCAAAAATATACCTGATAGCACGGAAGGTCAAGTAAAGAAAGCCTTAGCTGTAGCGGGTTTGGCAACAGCCAAACACATAACAGGTATAATGAAATATCTTACGCCGAATATCAACCATTTAATTGCTAACTGGTGGACAGAGGCTAAGAAAATGGTTTGGTTCCTGATATGGCCATTTGCAGAAGGTAGCCCGCTGTATGAAGATGCCCCTAAACTATGGCGCCTGATACCGCAGATGTGGCATGACCTATGGGACGGCAATTTCAGTAAAGTAATTGATGGCGGCCTGGAGTGGATGCAGGCACTCAACATGACGGTAGGTGCTTTTGCCGGCTGGATAGCCATTGGCGGCGCAATTATAGGGGCAATACTGGGTGGCATATTTGGTGTGGGTGCTGGTGCAATCCCTGGCGCTGGGGCAGGATTTGAAGCCGGTGTAGCTATAGGCGAGGGCATAATGGTATCCATGATTGCTACCGAAAGTGCGGTGATACTAAAATCCGTTTATGACCTGGCTGAGACCGAAGATGACGGAAAGGAATCAGAACCGCCACCGCCGCCAACCAAAGAAAAGAATGCAGCCGAAACCCATGCCGCGGAAGCAGCTAACAATGAAGAACAGGGGCCGCGGCAATACACCAGTGGCGAAGTTAAAACCGGCAGGGATAGGATACTATATGCCTATCAGCGGATAGCTAATAGTGGATTGACGCTGGGTATTATGGTGGCGCTGCTTCTGTTAGGCGCAATTGGCGGTAAAATAGCCCAGGGCTTATTAGCCGGGTTAAAGAAACTGGGTACGGTTGTATCCAAACTATTGCCGGAAGTTGCCGAGGGCTTTAAAGGTGCTGTCGGAGCTTTAAAAGAAAGCAAATTTGGGCAGGGCGTTGCCAAAACGGCTAAAAGCTTTGGCGAAGGCCGTTCTGCGATGAAGGAGAAAATTGGTGCGGTTAAACAAAAGTTTGGCCTCGGCGAAGAACCAAATGCGCCTAAAGAAAAGGTTGCAGAAAACACCGCAGCAGAGCCAACACAAGCTGAGGTTGATACGCCTGCAAAACCAGAATCTGAAACTCCTAAATCAAAGTCAGAATCAGAACCGAAAGCTGAAACAAACACAGATTCCCCGGCGGCCGATCAAAAGAAAGGTGAAGACTTTGCGAAAGATGCACAGAATGATAAAAATGTCGCGTCTGAAGGTAAAACTAAGGACGGGCATAAACTAAAAGCCGATAAAGAGGGCCACGTTGTAGAGTGTACCGAATGTAGGGTATACGAAGTTAGTCATCGCGAAATGCTGGATGAAAATCCTGAACTGGCTAAGGAACTTAGAGAGATCAGAAAGCGGATGGCTAAGAACCCGGAAGACCCTGCTGTAATGAAAGATCTGGAGGCTTTTGATGAGAAAGTTAAGAAAATAGAGTATGACAATTTTAGTGAGGGTGGTAAAAAAGCTCGTGATATGGGATTGCCTGATGCCGAGCCTGGTTATCATTGGCGGCTTAATGGCGAAAATGAGCCTACATATGTAAAAAATAGTTCAACCAAAGGCCCGCAACGGGTTTATGATCCCGAAACAAAAAGCTTTAAAAATTTTGATGGTAAGGCACCTCGTGAAATTGATATTCCGGCAGAGTATGAAAAAGTTCCCGGAACTGAACAAGATAAAGTAACCAAATTTGACCGAAACTCTATTAACAAAGAGAACGCCGATGCTTTAGATAAATTAAAACAGGAGCGTGATGCGAAATTAGAGAAGAGGAATGATTTTGAAAAAGGTACAGATGAGTATAATAAAGCTAATAAAGAGGTAGTAGATGTAAGCGAAAAACTGGGCGAAAAAGCGGCTGATGCTGTTATGGAAGAAATGTTTGGCGCTGAGCCCGACTACACAGGCAACGGAAGTCGTACATTAGACAAAGTTTATACAGAATATTTCTATATAGATGATGCTACCGGAGAAGTGAAGGTTGTAGAGAAAGTAAAAGTTGTTGAAGCCAAAGGCGGATCAGCAGATGTTGGAAGCAAGAAAGTTGCCGGCGGTGAAATTGCAGAGCAAGGTACAGAACCCTATCTTAGGGAAACACTTGAAGAGATGAAAGAGAGAGGCGGAAAAGACGCCGAAATAGCCAAAAAGGTTGAACAAGCTTTGGATAGCGGTAATCTTGAATATTATAAAGTGACACAAAAAATTGATCCAAGCGGAAACCTTAAACCAATTGAAGTTAAAAAATTTGTAATAGATTAACTTTGCTATATATGCATGTCTCCAGAAATCCAATAGATGCCCAGGTGATTGTGAATATTATCAAATCTAATGATGATAATATCAACAACTATTTTGAACAATTACAGGCTGGTAATTTCCTTGTTGTACGTGGTATCGAACGCCTTTCTTTAGATAATTTATATAACTCGGCCGCCCTAAATTATCCGGTAGATAAACAGTTGTACTATCTGGATCTGTTTATTGATGCGTCATTAGCAAAATATCAAATGCTGGGTAATATCGGTCGGCAGATAACTATTAGCCTTTCGGGTACCTCGTATCTGATGGTTCCGCCCGACAAAAATTATTGGGTGAGCGAGCAGAATTGGTTATTGGGTTACATGGCGGCCCTGGCGCACAGAAAGATGGCAATTGTGAAATTATTTTGCGCTGTTGATTTAGACCTTGTTCATCAAAAAAAGGACACAAAAGGAGGCGAATATATTTTGCTTTTTGCAAAATTTCTGCAACGTTTATTCATCAATGGCGAACCGCATGCCGATAGGTTATTGGCCGCTTCAGGAGCTATAAAAGAAGGCACTATGCCAGAATCCACGTATGAATACGCCCTTTACACTGATGGCCCTTTGATGGATATCTTCAAATCTATTTTTGTAGACGATGAAAAAGAATTTAACGAGAGGTTATTAGAGGCGCTTGAGTTGCATAAAAAATACTGGGCCAAACAACCGGCCAACAGTGTTAGGGGGTTATTATCGCTGCCACTTACTGCTCTATGCGTTATGGCAAAAGATTACGATTTTAAAATCGACCATACATCCGATTACTTGCTGCAGTTTCTGATAGATAAATAAATGGCTATTAGTAGCTATTTTTTTATTTTTCTTAGTTTCTCAACTTTGTTTTATAAAAATCTCCCCCAAAGTATTGGTTAATTTGCCTTGTGCCTTGCATTGAGTGATACTCCTTGCAAATACCCCATTATTAACCGGTATGTTATAAGTATAAGTGCAATTTTACAATAGAAACCTTAGTAAAGCTCGCAATTTTGTATGGAAACCGGGAATCAGCATAACTGGTATGTGGTGTACACAGTACCTAATCTCGAAAGGAAAATACATCTTGAACTGGAGAAGCAAAAAATAAAAGCTTATCTGCCTATGCAGCGGGTGATAAGACAATGGAGCGACCGTAAAAAAGAGTTGCAAATACCGATGTTTCCAAGTTATGTATTCGTGAAAACAACAGAAAAATTAAGGTCGGCACTGTATGGTATCCATGGGATTTTAAAATTCGTTACCTTCAACGGTAGGCCGGTAATGATGTCTGATGATGAGATATCGCAAATAATGCAATTTGAAAACACCATTTTTAAGGTAGACAACAATTTTATTCAAGGCGATGATGTGATTATAACCAATGGACCCTTTACCGGGCTTAAAGGCAATCTGTTTTGTAAACACGGTAAACAGCGTTTTGAGATCATTTTAAAATCCATCAATCAATCCTTATATCTCGAAGTGGCGGCCAATTGTCTCCGCAAGCTGGTATAGTAAGCTAACCACCGTTAAAGGCTTTTTTAAATAATATTGGCATGCTGTCTACTACTCAACTATTTGAGAAAGTCAAAAATGTATCCGGCTGGCTTCATGAAGCTGAAGCTGATGCGTTAATGTCTGCAACACTTAAAGCTTGTATCGAGTTACCGTCACCAAATGTTATTGTAGAGGTAGGGAGCTATCAGGGTAAATCAACCGTGTTATTTGGGAGTTTATTAAAGACGTACTTTCCGGATGCCAGGGTTTACGCTATTGATCCACATGAAGGTGTGGTAAGCAATAATGACACTGAACTTGGCGGGTTGCCACCTACACTTGACGCCTTTAAACGAAACATTAACGCGGCGGGCCTGGATGAGCAGGTGGAGCTTATAAATGATTATTCATTCAACGTGATCTGGGATAAACCCATCTCACTTTTGTTCATAGACGGATTGCACGATTACCTGAACGTGTCAAGGGATTTTAAGCACTTTGCCCAGTGGATCAGTCCGGGTGGTTATGTAGCGTTTCATGACTACGCAAATTACTTCCCGGGAGTTATGCAATTTGTAGATGAAACGTTAGCTACACAATCCTATACAGAGAGCGGCAGAGCGGGCAGTATAATTGTCTTGCAAAAACGCTGATAAGCTCTCATAGCCTAAATATAACTATTGGTAGCTATTGTAATTGATACGGCGGTTCTTGAAATTTAAGCCAAACAAACCTTGTAACAGGTAGAATCCGTTACGATCCTTAAATCTTGCCAAAAATGTCCGGAACAAACATACTTAGGGTGTCGCAGATGAACGAGAACAGCCTCGGTTTATTGACCACATCATTTGTAAATTTATTTACAGATTGGCCGATCGATAATTTAAGAACTTACAACTCACCGGGACAACGTATTATATTGAGCCAGGTTGTTTCAGAACCGGATGATGATGATGAGGAAAAAGACGGATGTGATGTAGAAGTAGGTGAAGGCGACAAAACCAATGACGAAGATCTACCAATAACGCAGGGAGGCGTTGCCTAATATGCCAAATTCACTAACATGGCTTCCAAAAGTGTTGCAGGATGCCGGCCTGAAAATATCATTATGCCCCGGATGGGAAGATAGAGGGCACGGCGATATGGGGCAGGTAATGGGCATCTTATGTCATCATACTGCTACGCCGGGCAAACATGGTAATATGCCTACCCTTAATATATTGATCAAAGGGAGATCAGATTTGCCCGGGCCGCTATCTCAATTGGGCCTTGGCCGCGATGGTACTTACTATATCGTGGCAGCAGGTAGATGTTTCCATGCAGGTAAAGGTATATGGAACGGTGTTGTAAATGGCAATAGTAATTTTATAGGTATCGAAGCTGAAAATACTGGCGGGCATGATGATTTTCCGTGGCCTGATGTGCAAATGGAAGCCTATCATCTTGGCGTTGCCGCTATATTAAAACATATTGGTAAAAACCAGGATTGGTGTGCCGGGCATAAGGAGTATGCCTTGCCCAAGGGGCGTAAAAGCGACCCCGATCTTGACATGGTCGGTTTCAGGGCGTCGGTAAAAGAAATTTTAGATGGGGTAGGTAAACCAGCGCGGATAATACCCCTTGCAGAACCTGCCCAGCCGGGTAAGGTTGCCAGGGCCACAGTACGGCGAGGTGGAAATAATAACATTGACCTTGTAAAGCTTATACAAAGCAAACTGCACTTAAACCCCGATGGTAATTTTGGCCCTAAAACCGAAGCAGCGGTACGTAATCTGCAAGCGCAGCATAACATGGTGGCCGATGGAATAGTTGGCCCAAAATCATGGGTGCTGCTTGATAATTTGTGAGAGATCTAATAGTTAATGATGTAATATGTCAGTAAAAAGCCGGGCCTAAAGCCCGGCTTTTCTGTTAGTTAGTTTTGTGATAGTTGTAGGGCATCATATCAGGCCGAAGCCGATGGTTTTGTTGATAGTGTCTTTTACTATGTCGAGGGCTGCGTTTATGGCCTGTTCTGCTGCTACAATGCCAATTACTTCTACAGATAGCAACACCATTTTAGCGGTGTTTTTGTGTAGATCTAAAAGCAAAGTTGCCTGTTCTTTAGTAATGGTCTTATTAAGCGACATATCTTCAATCTCAATCAAACTTTGGGCGAGTGTCTTTATAGATGATGTAGCAAGGCTTTCAACAGCCGGCCATTTATCAGCCAGTTGAGTTTTGGCGGCACCCAGCATATCGCTAAAAAGGTTAGAAAAATCTAATGAGCTCATTTTTGTAAGGTTTAAAGTTAAACAGATTCGCGTTTTAACGCATTTTGGGCCGATAGCATAGCCTGCAATGAGGTCTCGATCAAGGTTTTTGTAGTCTCGAGAAGTTGCTTGTTTGTAAACCCGATCTTATGCAGTGCCTCCAGTTTGTGGATGTTATCATTTAATAACACAACCATTTGGGTTATTTTAGAGTATTTGGGCAAAGCCATGGTTCTGATCTTCAAATTTTCCACCTCGCCATAAAGATTAACATACACTTCCCTGTAATTATCATAATTGTTCTGCGCCGGAAGGTTGTCGTCGATGTTTTTCTCCAGTTTAACCATTAAGGTTGACACCTCTGTTGATATCTGCTGGATGCTTTGATCAACATGCTCATCATAGGCACCTATTAATACCACATGGCATGCAGTAAACAGCACGGAGGCAACAAGACTAACCAGCCAGTACCTCGCTTTTGTTAATTGTAAGTACATGATTTAAAGATTTAAGTAACCGGGAGATTTTTGTAATTGTTATCGCGCAATCCATATGTGATGGATATTGGGATATACTAAGTTGATGATATATCTTTGCCTAAAAAATAGCTATCAGTGGTTATTTTAAACCAATAAATAGCTATAAGTAGTCATTGTTGCCATTTTGCATTTAAGTTAAATTTAAAAAGTTAACCAAGGCTAAACTGCAACGGTGATGCCGAATTATAAACTTGATCACATGGCATATAAAATCCTCTCTCTTGATGGTGGCGGCTCATGGGCCGTTATACAGGCCCGCGTACTTAAAGATATTTATGGCGATATACCAGGCCACGAGTTACTGAAACAATTTGATATGGTTATAGCAAACTCGGGCGGTAGTTTAGTACTCGCCAGTCTTTGCAATAATATGCTCATCAGCGAAATAATTTCAGTATTTGAAGATGAGAGCAAGCGCAAGCAGGTTTTCTCGAAACTTAATTTTTGGGAAAAATTGAATTTGCGCAATATCGCAAGTTTAACAAGTGTGCTCGGGCCCAAATATAGCGCACAACGTAAATTGGAAGGCTTACGCAGTGTTTTAGGAAAATACGATTCATTGGTTAAAAGCGGAAAAGCTTCCAAGGCAATAGTAGACACGCCAATGAACGAACTACCAGGCATTATAGGAAAACCAAGCCTGCAGATCATTGTAGTTGGTTTTGACTATTTTAAGCAACGCGCATGTTTCTTCCGTTCCAATCCAAATAGTTTAACGGATAAGTTTAACAACGGTAAATATTATCAGATAACGCTTGGTCATGCTATCCATTCGTCCAGTAACGCCCCGGTAAATTATTTTGATTCTCCCGCAGAAATCAACGTCAATCTGCTCAATGGAAATGATTCTCGGAAGGCATGGTATTGGGATGGTGCTGTCTCCGGTTTTAACAATCCGGTTTTGGGAGCTGTTATTGAAGCGATAACGAACAATCCCGGCATGCCGTTGAGCGATTATCGCATATTATCTTTAGGCACCGGTACAGGTAACAGAGCTGTAATACCTGATTACCAAAGCTCAACCGACTCGAGGATATCCTCCATCTATCAAAAAAATAAAGATAACAAGCTGGTTATAAGCAGTAGTAAATCTTCGTTTTTATCAGACATCAAAAAGATGTCTACCAGTATCCTGGGCGATCCGCCGGATTCAGCAACTTTCATTGCTTATTCTATCCTTGATCCATCGCTTAACAATGATGCTTGTGTAGTTCGCATAAACCCATGTATCAAACCCGAGCTTAATCCCGAAACATTAGTTTTCGAAATACCGAAAGCGTATGCTAACGATGAAGCCGGCTTTATCAAAGTGATGGATCTGGATATGGATGCAGTTGCCAACGATGAAGTAAGTTGTATTACTCAGTTATGCAGTAAATTTATTACTGATACTGAGCCTTGTTTACCCAACCAATTAATTAGAGGTGATGAAAGCGGAGTTCATATCGGTTATTCAAAATATCGCGATGCTAAGGCGAAATGGTTAAGCGGCAACGCGGTGTAGCCGCTAACAGTTGGGTATGAAAAGTTACTTCTCTTTCAGCAAAAACCAACGAATAGTTCTGATCACAGTATTATTTGTGCTTATACTGGGTGGGCTTTACTTTTTTATTTATATCCCAAGTAATCAGGACAAGCTGGAAGCCCAACGTTTTAGATGCCTGCAAAGCATTGAGGAAAATGTGCACACTAAAATTGATAATTCAATTGCGCTGTTAAATAATTTACTCATTACAAACGAGAAGAATTTAGAGCAGTTTGATACAACTAAACTTAGAACCTACATAGCCAGTTATCCCCGCCAGCGATTTGTATTACTGCCCTTAAAAAAGATAGATTCTGATAAAAATGGCAACCTTATGCCGCAAGGTATCAGTACTATTAATTTCAACCATTCTGAGTTGATCATATCCTTAAGAAAAGGGAATTATCAAGCCGGAATGAAATACACCGTTAAACAATTTATTGAGCCATTACTGGTGCAAAAAATATTTGACCAATATCTGGTTTTAAAAGGCGGGAAGATCATTTACCAAAGCTTTCCGAGTGGGGTAACGGCTATTGCAAATGATTCGCTAAAAACAGAAAAAAGCAGTTTTTTAAAAGGTCAGGTTAAAACTACCCACATGGGCGGTATTGATTACAAACTGTTTGCCCAGCAATTAAGTCTCAAAGATTCGGTAGTTACAATAACAGGATTACTTACCAACAGCAATTACAATTACGAACGCACCAAATTACCGCAAAACATAGTATTGTTGTTGCTCACCTTTGCAATTGGAGTTGTGCTTACCATGCCGTGGATAAAGTTGTACCAGATGGGTAACCAGGATAGACTTACCATTATGGACGGTGTATCATCATTTGCGGTGTCCATGCTGCTCATGTCGTTGATATTTTTTGCCTTTTTCAAATACAATACCTTTTTTGAACCGGCAATTACACCGGCCCAAAGTATTAAAAAGAACCTGGCTGATAAGATAAGTGATAGATACACAGCCGAGCTTAACAATACCTACAACCTGCTGAGGAAATTAGATACCATCAGGCGTGATAAAAAATTAGATTTTGACATTAAAAACCTGGGTAAGAAGAACGTCGAGAAAACAGATTCGGGCAATCTGAAAATTGATGCAATTGCAGGTAGAACAATAGATTCGGTTTTTAAAGTTTTGGACATCAATAAAGTATATTGGATCCAAAAGAATGGTTTTGAAATAACAATTGGTCTGCGCTGTATGATAACTCACCACCCGGTTATTTTAGTGAGCGAGCTTATTTCAAAAATATACAAGGCGACAAATCTTACTATCTTAACAATCAACTAAACAAGCCCTATTATGTAGACCAAATAGTATCATGGACAAACGGTAAGTTTACTACAGTAATATCGACACCATCTGTCAACAAAGATGCAACTGTTTCGGCTATCACCTTTAACCTTAAGTGTCTTAACCAGCCGGTTATGCCAAAGGGGCTTTTTTATTGCATTATAAACGCTCAGGGTAAAGTGTTGTATCACTCAGATACTACAAAAAACCTCAACGAAAATTTCATTGCCGAAAATTCGGCTAAACAAAAACTGAACGGACTGATAACCAGTCAGGGGATAGATTTTTTCAAAGCCGATTATGCAGGTGAAAGCTATGACTTTTATGCCCGCCCGCTTCAAAAGCTTCCATATTATGTTTTGGTTTTTGAAAGCTCATCATTTAAAAACATCAGGGATATTAAAATATTCTCCTTTTGTTTTTACATGCTTATAGTGTTCTTTTTTGTTTTGGTAATGCAGTTGCTGCTCATTTTTGTGCTCTCCAGGAAACAATCATTTTTTGAGAAGCAGTATTTCGATATATCCTGGATAAGGCCCGATTCGCGCTACCATCATCAGTATAATGTAGCGGTGGCGCTTAACTGCATTAACATTTTACTACTGATAGTTTTTTATAACATAGCTAATTTTATCCAGTTCCTATTTATCCTGTTCTTTTCTGCCACGGCCGTAACACTTTTTGTCAATATATTGCTGCAATACTCTAATACCTACAAAAAGCTGGAACCGCTTAAATATGCGGAGAAGCGAAAGGGCAACGCTGCATTGTTTTTTATAATCATTCTTATAAACCTTATAGCGATGATAATGATACAACAGCAGGCGCTGTTGTTTATAGCATTTGAGATCATATCTGTATTACTTTCATGGCGGTTTGCAAAAAATGCAGGCAGGCTATTTGTTAAGTTGCGCTGGTT
>JAESTD010000115.1 GCA_016763755.1 Mucilaginibacter sp. | reverse complement strand
TACTTTTTTTATTGAATATTCGTCTCAACTCCATCTGATTTTCGTTCAATCGGTTCATAATCGGTAGTGATGCTATTTCACTGGAACAAGCGCTTGAACTATTCAAACTCCCAAAAGTAGTTGGCGAGTACGAGGGTAAAGTGATGAAAGTAGCGATCGGCAGGTTTGGCCCGTACATTAGCCATAACAGTGCCTTTGTATCGTTACCAAAAGAGATAGATCCATTGGATGTTACCGAGGAGCAGGCTATCCAACTGATAGAAGATAAACGTAAAAAGGATGCCGAGAAACTGATCAAAGCATTTGATGAAGACCCGGATGTAAAAGTGCTTAACGGACGTTGGGGGCCTTATATCGAATTTGGGAAATTAAACGTTAAGATACCAAAGGATAAAGATCCAAAGTCGCTTACTTACGAAGAATGTAAAGCGCTTGCCGATGCTACCCCTGCCACCGCTAAAAAAGGCCGCTTTGGTAAAGCTGCCCCAACAAAAGCAGCAGCTAAAGCGCCGGCCAAGAAAGCGACGAAGAAAAAGAAGTAAAATGTTGAAACGTTGTAAAGTTGGAATGTTGAAAGGTTAACATTCCAGCTTTACAACATTTTAACCTTACAACTCAAATAATGATAAAAGACCTCCCCCCTAATATTGTTAAAGATATAGCTGTTGCAGTTGCGCTCGAAGGAGAAAATGCCGAGAGTAAAACCTGGTACGTTTATATCATTAATCTTAAAAACCAACCTATTGAAAACGTGTTGATCACTTCAAAAGGTTATGGCGAAAAAGATGGCGAGCAGGTTAAAACTTCTATCCTGAGACATTCAATCCCGCTTATTCAGGCTAATGCCTTTAAATTGATAGAACCCATTGATGAGCAGACTTTCGGGTTGGCTAATGAATATTGGGTAAGCTACTATATTGGCCGGGATATCTTTGATAAAAAATTCATTTTTCTACCGGAAAGTATTGTAGATAATAATTTTATAAAGTTGCCACTGGTTAATAAACCAGGAGTAATGATTTTATAAACTATTAAGAGCGTGCAATTGATGCACCGATGCTTTAATAGAACTATACAATCCCTTATATATCCTGAACATTTGCTGATACGTTTGATGAACTTTCATATCGGGTTCAATAACTGTTTGCGCTTTGGCTTCTTTCTTCATTATTGCGTTGATATCGATACCCATGGCGTCCATAGCCAGGTAAATTGCCCCAACGGCGGATGCATCATCTGATTGCAACAACACTAAACGTTTCCCGGTGATATCAGCCAGCATCTGAACCCAAACCGGCGAGGCAATAAACCCGCCGCTTATCACCAATTCATTAACCGGCTCCCCCGGTTGTTCTACGGCATTTAAAACATCATTCAGGGCAAAACAAATTCCCTCTAAAGCCGCTCGTAAAAAATGAGCTTGTTTATGTTTTGCAGTAATATTAATGAACGATGCCGAACTTTTTGCATCCCACACAGGTGCGCGTTCGGAATACAAATATGGTAAGAATATTAGACCATCACTTCCCGGCTTAATGGTGCCAATTTGCTCAAACAGACGTTTATAGCTCTCATCGCTAAGCTCGAGCCCCAAAAAATTCTGTAATAGCCAATTCACAGCCCCGCCTCCATTATTTATCGCGCCACCGCAAATAAAAGTTTTCGCGTTGAGCAAATAATTAAACGTCATGGCTTTGAAATTGTAAACCGGTTTGCTGCTGCCAACTCTTACCGCTCCACTGGTGCCAATAGTTAATGCACCTACTCCGGGCTTTATAGCATTACCGCCCAGGTTGGCGCAACAACCGTCGCTCGCGCCTGTAAAAAATAAAGTATCACTACCCAATTCCGGGATTGATACAGCCCCGCTTAACTTACGCTGATAGTTGGTATTTACAGGAGTAGATAACTTACTTGCATCAATCCCCGCCAGTTGTAAACATGGCTCGTACCATTCCAATTTCAGAATATCGAATATCCCGGTGCTTGATGCAATGGAGTAATCTACCTCATAAACACCGAACAATTTAAACCAGATATACTCTTTGATGGATATGAATTTGTGTGTACTTGCAACCAATTCATTCTCATGTTGCTGCAGCCACATAATTTTGCAAAGTGGAGACATGGCATAAATAGCTGTCCCCGTATTTTTGTAAATATCTTCTGCCTTATCGGTGTTTCTTAATTGCTCAGCAATCTCGCCACTTCTGGCATCAGACCATAACATCGCATTCATTAAAGGCTTGCCATCAACGTCAACCGGCATTATGCTATGCATAGCGCTACTAAAACTTACTGCCGCAGGCGCTTGCCCTATTTGTGTACTTACCTGGTCTACACAACTCAAAAAGGCATCCCATATCACATTAGCATCCTGTTCTGCATAGCCCGGTTTAACCTGAATAATTTTATAATGGACCTGAGCTGTTGCCAGTATAGTGCCTTGCCCATCAATAGCTACGGCTTTACTGCTGCCGGTGCCCAGATCTATCCCTAAAAAATATTTTTCCATGGGCCTGAAACCTTATTTTGATTACTGCGTAAACTTACCACAACATGCCTAGAATATTCCACAATTGAATTATTTTTTAACATTTTAAAACGAGTATTGGGGAAACTAATTCACTAACAAAATTTTAACTTACTTTTAAAAAAGTAACCTATAGTAAAATTTTTGTGTAGTAAACTGTGTTATAGAGGCTTGATACTTATTTCTCAAATATTCCCACATTTGGAACAACAATTTTTGGGGCATTTGGCATAAATATTTCATCTTTATAGCGATAATCCACGAGTAGAGTTGGTATGAAAAAAAATTTACTAATTGTTGATGACGATCTGAGCATATTAAAACTGCTCAACTTCATACTATCCAAAGATTACGAGATCGTTGTGAAAAACAACGGTATAGAGGCATTTAGTTGGCTGGAAGATGGCAATATGCCTAAACTGATCATATCTGACTTGCAAATGCCTTACTTTGACGGACAATCATTCTTGAAGAACGTAAAGATAAGTGGTTTTTACCGCGACATCCCCGTCATAATGCTTTCGGCAGCGCATGATCTTGATGAACAAGTTGCCAGAATGCCTTTTAAAGTTGATGCATATATGCACAAGCCTTTTAACCCTACAGAGCTCAAAAACGCAATTAAACAAGCCCTTAAAGTTTATGACACCGCAGACATCATCTGATTGGAATCAGAACTCAAGCTCACAGATCCGCGTTGCTTATGCAGGTCTGGAACTTAGGGAGGTTATTGAGGCCGATCTTGGCAGCTCTTTCAGCATCAACTACAATGATTCTGTTGAGGAATTGGAAACCTTTTTGGGTGAACAATCTATCATATCAGTACCCGAGATAATTTTGGTAGAGGTTGATAAAGACGAGGAATGCTTTGCAATGGTTGAGCGTTTGCGTAAAAATATGCTGATGAACGGTATGATCATCGTGATATTATCAACCAAACGCAACAAAGAGCAAGTGCAAAAGGCCATGCAAATGAAACTGCATGATTTTTACTCATATCCTTTCGCTACATCAGACCTTCGCGAACGATTAAATTTCCTGGTGAGGTTTAAGCTGATAAAGCCACGCCTGCTTGAGTTATCGCAAGAAGTTGATACCACTTATAAAATGCCGGCCGGCAAACGTTTGCTTGACCTTGTAATTGCATGGGGTATGCTTATTGGTTTATCGCCGGTAATGCTTATCGTTGCATTGTTGATAAAACTTGATTCTAAAGGCCCTGTTTTTTATAAAAGCAAGCGTGTAGGCACAGGATACAAGGTATTTGATTTCTACAAATTCCGTAGTATGCGTACTGATGCCGATCAATTGCTTGCAAAAATGGCCGAGGAGCACAATCAGTACGCTGCAGAAGAAGAAGGCACAAATAAAGCCGCTTTTGTTAAAATTAAGAACGACCCGCGTATTACAAAGCTTGGTAGCTTTTTGCGCAGCAGCAGCTTGGACGAATTGCCACAATTATTGAACATCATTAAGGGCGATATGTCTGTAGTTGGAAACAGACCATTACCGGTTTATGAAGCAGAAATGTTAACTTCAAATGAATGGTCGATGCGCTTTTTAGGTCCTGCCGGCTTAACAGGCTTGTGGCAAGTTAGCAAACGCGGTAAAGACGATATGAGCGAGCGCGAACGCAAAAAACTGGATAATTTTTATGCCCAAAAATACTCTTTATGGCTCGACCTTAAAATAATTGCAGGTACGGTGCCGGCCTTGTTCCAAAAAGAGAAAGTATAAACCTATGAAGAGAAAAGTTACGTTATTAAGCATATTACTATTATTAGCCCTATCTGTAACGCAGGTACAGGCCCAGCAAGAGTCGTTTTTAGCAGACGTTAACTATTCTTATCTCGATAAATTAATTGCAACAGCCAAAAAAAATTACCCTGAAGTAAAGGTAAGGCAAGCTACCGTTGCATCATCAAAAGCATTATTAACCCAGTCAAAAATGGCTTGGTTTGATGCAGTGACAGCATCCTATATATACAGCCCCCGCAACTCGCTAAACCTGGTTAATCCCACCTTCTTTAACGGCTACCAAATAAGTATTTCAGTTAATCTGGGTACGCTGTTGGCCAAACCATTTGCTACCAAGGCTGCGCACGAGACATACAACATAGCACAGTACCAGCAGCAACAATATAACCTTACACTTGAGGCTACGGTAAAACGCTTATATTATGCATATTTAGAGGCCCAGGCCGATCTGCGCAACCGCTCACGTGCGGTAACAGATGGTGAGGTGGCCGTAAAGCAATTGAAATATACTTTTCAAAAGGGCGAAACAAGTTTTCATGATTATAATGAAGCGTTAACCAGTTTGTACAACCAAAACTCATTTAAGGTAATAACCGAAATGAATGTACTTACGGCAAAAACTAATCTTGAAGAGTATCTGGGTGTTAAATTAGAAGATGTTAAATAATTATAATGGAGTTAGGTAATTTTTTTAAGCTACTTTGGAAACGCCGTCTCCTGCTTATCCTGATACCGGCAATTACGGTAGTTATCGCTTTTTTCGCAATAAAAAACCTTCCCGATCAGTTTATATCAAGTTCGCAGATAGCAACTGGTATTGTCGATCAATCGCGCCAGTTATTGGATACCGATCCTAATGCCGCGTCTAAAGAGCAGTCTATAGCTCATGAGTTTAGTAACCTGGTGGAGATAATGAAGCTAAAAACGCTCATTAACCAGGTATCATATCAATTAATACTGCACGACCTTACCAGTAGCGACCAGTACAGGTCAGAGAGTAAGTTGTTCAAATCAATGAATCCTGAGGCTCGCAGGCATGCCATTGAGGTTTTCAAAGAAAAATTTGAAAAACGTGAGTCGCTATCTTTTTACAACCGCGACGAAAACGGATTAAACGAACTGCTTCGCTCGATGAAATATGATGAGCGCTCGTTGAGAAAAGATCTTTACATCAATCGAGACGAGGATTCGGATTTCATTACTGTAAGCTATGAGTCTGCAAATCCACAACTTTCGGCTTTTGTGGTTAATGTACTTTGTAGCCAGTTTATTGATTACTACACACATACTGTACGCAAAAATGAAACAGATGCGGTAAATTACCTATCTAAACAGCTGATTGAAAAAAGGGATATTTACAACAAAAAAACGACTGAGCTACAGGACTATAAAATCAAAAATGGCATCCTTAACCTCGATGAGCAATCTAAATCCATATTTGATCAGATCATCGTTTTTAATGATCGCAAGCAGCAGGCTGAAAAAGATGTAGCGTCTAATAATGGTGCAATCAGGCAATTAAATGCCAAATTTACCCCTCAGGAACGCGGTTATGTTGAGGCCACGGTTAGCAAGTACAACCAGGCTGTTACCAATACTCAGGACCAATTACATATCCTCAATGATCGTTACGTACGTAGCGGTTTTGACCCTAACCTTAAAGTAGCGCTCGATTCATTGCAGGCCAAACTAACCCAGCAGATAAACCAAACATCAGACAAATACATCAGCAGCCCTTTAACATCAAAAGACGAACTTGTCCGTCAAAAAATAACGTTAGAGGTAAATCGCGATATGGCGCAGGCGAGTATACGCGCTATTAGCAAAAGCTTAGATGAGCTTAATGCAAAGTTTAACCGTTTGGTACCTTTTGATGCAACTGTAAAAACGTATAACTACGATATAGATATTGCCAGTAAAGAGTATTTAGATGTATTAAACAAATACAACCAAACCAACCTGCAATCTACTTTCTCTATAAAATTAAGGCAGGTTGAACAGGCAATGCCTGGCGCAGCAGAGCCTTCTAAAAAAATATTATTGACTGCCGTTGCAGGCATTATAGCATTTGTTATTTGCGTGGTAGTGTTTTTTATCGGATGGTTTTTTGACGAAACCATTAGCCAACCCGCCGACCTGGTTAAACGTACACAAATGCCATTACTTGGCCATTTAAATATGGTTGAGGGCAGCTTAGACCTGCGTAAACTTTGGGATGTGGAGAATCGCGACCGTATGCGGTTATTTAAAGAGCTGACCCGGGCGTTAAGGTTTGAAATAGACCAGGAACTGCGAGGCGAAAAGATATTAGCCGTTACCAGCTTGATTAACCACGAAGGTAAATCTGTAGCAGGCATCAGTTTGGCTTACTCATATGCCATGATCAACAAAAAGGTGTTGCTGATTGATGGTAACTTTGGAAACCCTACCCTTACCGAGGTGATACAACCTAAAGTTTTTATAGAGGATTATTTTAAAAATAACCCCGATAACTACAACTCGCTTGCGGTTAGTACCAATGTGATGGGTACCCACGGCGGTGATGTAACGTTGCTGGAGATAAGTGATGAAAGCTTTATTAGATCGAAATTTAACGAATTGAAGATGAAGTACGATGTTATCATTATTGAAACGCCGCCACTATCATCCTTAAATAAATCAAAAGAATGGATATTATTTGCCAATAAGGTGATAGCAATATTTGAGGCCAATAAGAGCCTAACCAAGTCGCAAAACGATGATCTTAATTATTTGCGCAGCCTTAACGGTAAATTTGCAGGATGGGTTCTGAATAAGACAAATCCAGCTTTAGATAATTCATAATTATTGCTACCACTGTTTTAGAAAGCCAATAATTGTTTGAAATGAGGATAGAGCCTGAGAAAATTGAGCAAGTAGAACATTACAATGAATTTGCAGACTTAACACCGCTGCAACAACGCACACGCAAAGCTGCGATATTTTTAGCCTTTGTTGGTGTTTTTGTATGGGCGGCGAAGATATTGTTCTTTTAAAAACTCCTTGCTAATGATCAATCAGGCGCAAAAAAGCAACCCCGTTTTTAATTTTTGCCGTAAACTGGTAAGAGGCGAACTCTCTACGCTAACTATGATCGGAGTATTTTTACCCGTTGCAGTTATCGTATCGTTAGCAATTGCCCTCGGCGGAATAATTGCTGCGGCAGCTATTTTCGGGTTGATCATCGGTGTCCCTATTGTTTTGGCTATAATAGCCTATCCTATCTTTGGTATCGCGGTTTTCATGTTTCTGTCGTTCTTTATGAACTATTTGTCAGAACCATTGCCACCCACTACCCCTACCGGTATCATCCTTGATGTTTTAACCTATTTGCTCATCTTCGGTTTTTTGCTCAAATTTAAGTTTGACCGCGATTGGAGCCATTTTAAAAATCCCATAAGTTATTGGATACTCGCCTGGCTGGCCTACAATTTCTTTGAGGCTATCAACCCGGCATCTCCATCAATTCTGGCCTGGGTTTATACAGTGCGTACCGTGGCATTTATTATGCTGATGTACTTTATTTTTGTATATCAGATACGCACCAAGAAGACGATAAAATTCCTGTTTAAACTTTGGCTGATATTGGCTTTTCTATCGGCGCTTTCGGGGTTTCAGCAGGAAAATATCGGTTTGTTACCAATGGAAAAGACCTGGTACTACCAGGATCCGCTTCGTTTAAGTTTCCTTTACATCAACGGCCATCTGCGTAAAGTTGCCATCTATCCGGATCCGGTGACATTTGCTTACAACATGGTTGTTGCTGCATTACTATGCCTATGTTTGTTGTTTACTAAAATGAAGACTTACAAAAAGGTGATATTAGGCTTAAGCATTCCTTTTTTCTTTTTGGTGATGCTGTACTCGGGCACCCGCGGCGCGTTCGTATTACCACCTGCAGCCTTGGCACTATTAGCCGTAATGAACTATAACAAGAAAATATTGATGATGGTAGGTGGAGCTGGCCTGGTGTTGGCCGCGCTGGTATTTATGCCTACCTCAAACCAATTTTTCAAACGTTTCCAAACAGCTTTCCGTCCTTCAGATGATGCTTCATTTAACGTGCGTGCAGAAAATCAGCGGCGAATTAAGCCGTACATTTTATCGCACCCTATTGGTGGCGGCCTGGGCTCGGTTGGTATATGGGGAAGGCGTTTTGCCCCTAACTCTTTTCTGGCCAAGTTTCCGCCGGATAGCGGTTATGTACGTGTAGCTGTAGAGATGGGATATGTTGGCCTCATCTTATTTTGTATGTTGATGTTTGTGATACTAAAAACGGGAATAAATAATTACTACCTTATTAAAGATCCCGAGCTAAAAATGTACTGTTTGGCTATGGTGTTGATTATATTTGTGTTCAATATCGGTAACTACCCGCAACAGGCCTTGGTTCAATATCCGTCAAACATTTTATTTTACCTTGCCTGCGCATTATTAAGTGTTACCTTGCGATTAGATAAACAGGAAAGGGAAAAAAGCGCTGATAAAACAGCGCTGTCGAACGCCTGATATTAGAGAAATGTCATTACTATCTACCGTTAAATCAAACCCTCGATTAAAGAAAATCGTCCACTGGATGATTGTCGTACCCGGCCGCGCCACGCCGAGGCTTTGGGTTCGCTGGTTTGTTACGCCATTGCTTCATCATCGGGGCAGGCATTCAAAAGTGAGTTTCAGCGCCCGTTTAGACATCTTCCCCTTCAATAAATTCTCAATGGGCGAACATGCCGTTGTTGAGAGTTTCAGTGTTATTAATAATGGCGTAGGCGATATTATTATAGGCCACCATACCGGCATAGGCCTACGCAATACCTTAATAGGGCCTGTTACTTTAGGAGACTATGTAACTTTGGCTCAAAATATTACATTATCCGGCTTAAACCATGGGTTTGAAGATGTAACCACCCCTATCCGTCTCCAGAAAGTTATCACCAAACAAATTACCATTTGTGATGAGGTATGGATAGGTGCCAACAGCGTTATTACCGCCGGTGTTACTATCGGCAAACACTCCGTTATAGGCGCTGGCAGTGTGGTAACTAAAGACATCCCCGAGTATTGCGTGGCACTGGGCAACCCGGCAAGAGTTATTAAAAAATATAATTTCGAAACCGGTAACTGGGACAGGGTTTAATCGTATAAGGAATATATGCCCAATTTAAGCAAACTCGTAAATAAACATACCATATCGTTAGCTACAAGCGCTGCTATGCCGGTTATAGGTATGTTGGTGTTATCCTTAATGGCGCATAACCTATCCGCGCCCGAGTTTGGTAACTACATATTCTTGCTTGTAACCATCTTATTAGCAGATACTTTCAGAAACGGATTTGTACAAACACCGTTAATAAAATTTTATGCCGGCACCGGTATGAAAACCTCTGCCGAAGTAGCAGGTTCTGCCTGGTTTGTAGGTTTTATGCAGGCTTTAGTATTTGTGGGTGTTGATGCCATAGTTTACTTTGTTTACCGCAGTAAAAGTGCCGATGCCGAGACCACAATACAATGGTTTGGCATAATTTACATGACAACCCTGCCCGGCGCAATTGCATCCTACATCTTACAAGCCGAGGAAAAATTTGGTCGCATGTTGATGCTCCAGGTTATTAACCAGGGTTTATTTTTCATTTTCATCCTGGCGCTTATTTTAGTACATAAGATAAGTTTTCAAACCGCTGTTTACGCCTATTTCCTGGGAAGCGCGGTTACGTCAATATTCGCCATATTTAGCGGTTGGGCCAAAATGTTCTACATTAGGTTCCGTACCAAGGAAATGATCAGCAAACTGGCTCACTTCGGCAAATTTAGCGTGGGCACATCCATCAGCTCATATCTGCTACGCAGTTCTGATACGTTTATCATCAAGCTGATGTTTAACCCTGCCCTGCTGGCGGTATACTATATTCCTCAACGTTTGATGGAAATTTTCGAGATACCCCTACGCGCGGGAGTAGCTACCGGTCTGCCCGAGCTTTCTGCCGCTGTACATAAGGGCGATGACGCCGATGTAGCACGCATCATGAAACGTTATGCGGGTATGCTTACCGTGGCACTTGTACCTATCGCTATAGTAGCCTTCCTGCTGGCAAAAGTTGGGATTGCAATTTTATTCGGTAAGCAATATCATGAAAGCGAGGCAGTGAATATTTTCAGGCTATTTATGTGTTATGTAATGCTGATGCCTATAGATCGTTTTTTTGGCATCACGCTGGATATTATCAATAAGCCTCAGCTTAACATGATAAAAGTAATTATTATGCTGGTGGTAAACGTTGCAGGAGATTTTATAGGAATCTGGATCTTCCACAGTTTATATGCCGTTGCCATAGCCTCGTTATTTACTTTTTTTGCAGGTACGCTATTTGGCTACTGGGCATTAAAACGACATCTTAAATTTACGATAAGCGACATTTTTAGTTTAGGGATACAGGGCATAAAGGATGTTATCAGCCATTTGATGGAAAAGTCAAAACCGGTAACCGGCGAAAAACAAGCATAAAGCAAGCGTTTTGATATGGGTATTATAATCACAATAGCATCAATAATTTTTACGCTGATATTCATATATCTCGGCGTATACAGCTTGTACCTTTTTGTTTTCTCTATACTGGGAAAGCTCATTAAAATAAAGCCTCCGGCACAAGCACAAGGACTTAGTAAATTTGTTATTTATATCTGCGCTTACAAAGAAGATCAGATCATCCTCAACTCTGCTGCGCAAGCACTGACCATCGATTACCCAAAAGATAAATTCCATGTTTGTGTGATAGCTGATTCGATGCAGCCCGAGACTATCCAAAAACTGAAGGCTATGCCTTTACAAGTGGTTGAAGTTGTGTTTGAGAGCAGCACAAAATCAAAAGCATTGCATGCAGCCATCGCAGCCACTCATGAGGATTTTGATGCGGCCGTGGTGTTTGATATTGACAATATTGCTGCTCCCGATTATCTGCATCAGATCAATAATTATATGCATGATGGCAACCGTGTAGTGCAGGGCCATCGCGTAGCCAAAAATACCGAAACACCCGTGGCTATACTGGATGCCATTAGCGAGGAGATCAACAACCATATTTTCCGCAAAGCTCAACAGGTATTCAAACTGTCCGCAGCCATTATTGGCTCCGGAATGGTGTTAGAGTTTAAACTATTCAAAGAAACTATGGCCCAGATTGATGCCGTAGGTGGTTTTGATAAAGAAATGGGCCTTCTACTTACTCGACAAAAGATCCACGTAAATTATGCTGATAAGGCTTACATCTACGATGAAAAAGTAAGCAACCCCGAGGTATTTAAAAAACAACGCCGTCGTTGGTTATCCGCTCAGTTTAACTTACTCAAAACCTACGGTTCTACGGGCTTTAAAGAGTTATTTAAGAACGGTAATTTCGACTATTTTAACGAGATCTATCAAACAGCTATACTGCCCCGTATACTAATGTTGGGGCTCATGCCATTTATGTTGTTGGTTTCGTTATTACTGCCGGGGATTGGCCCGGGATGGCAATTGTGGCTTGCAGCAACTGCATGTTGCTACATTGGTATATTAGTTGCAGTACCTGCAGGATTTTTTAACAGTAAATTGTTAAGCGCAGTGATGAGAATACCACTGATCTTCTTTACTATGCTGGCTTTACTGTTCAAATTGAAGGGTGCTAATAAAAAATTCATCCATACGCCCCACAATCCGCAAGCTAAATAGTTGCGTAGCTTTTGGGGTGTATGTGTTAATTAACTTAAAAACGTGGAACTTTCTTCCCGTTTTGTCCGTAATATAATTGCAGTTGTACAGGGTTATCTAAAAAATGGAAGCAGAGATAAATATTACTTCAATAGCTTATCCGAAAGAGAAAGCGCTTTTTGATCTTTTCACCGAAAGCGTCAATCTATATCCCACTCATGCTGCACTAACATTTCATCAGGCAAGTTATACCTACCAACAGCTTAATGATATAGTTAACCGCCTTACCCGCTACCTTATCGAAAATGGTGCAGGTAAAGGTATTGTGATAGGCCTGGCACTTGATCGCACGGCCGAAATGGTAATATCATTACTGGCAATTCAAAAATCAGGGAGCATTTACGTTCCGCTTGATCCGGAATATCCTAAAGACCGTATAGAATTTATGCTGGATGATTCGTCGGCAAGCATACTTCTTACCTCAAAAAAATACACAGGTCACTTTGCATCAAGTACTAAAGAAGTTTTGATTGAAGATGCGCTTGAGGCATCCGAAGATTATTCAACAGATGAACCTGATAAAACCGTAACCGGCGACGATCTGGCTTACATACTTTATACATCGGGATCAACAGGCAAACCCAAAGGCGTGCAGATAGCTCACCATAGCCTGGTGAACATGATGCTGAGCTTCCAAAAACAACCTGGCATAACCGCGCAGGATAAAGTATTGGCGGTTGCAACTATCTCTTTCGATATTGCAGGCATCGACCTTTATTTGCCTTTATCTGTAGGTGCCGAGATTGTTTTGGCCGATTCTATCACGGCAAAAGACGGTCGTGCTTTGCTGGATATTGTCCGCACACAAGGTATCAGCATATTGCAAGCTACCCCCTACACATGGCGCATGATGCTTGAGGTGGGATGGGAAGAACAACTGCCACTGAAAGTGTTTACTGGCGGCGAAGCTTTAGCTAAAGACTTGGCCGAACGACTTATCCCGCGCAGCAAAGAGGTTTGGAACCTTTATGGCCCTACCGAAACTACTATTTACTCTGTTATTAAACATATCACCGATGCCAATGACGTTACTATTGGTTGGCCGGTTGATAATACGCAGATCTATATCCTTGATGAAAACAAGAATAATTTGCCTGTTGGCGAAATAGGCGAGATCTACATTGGCGGTGTTGGTGTTGCCTCACAAGGTTATTTGAACCGACCTGAGCTGAATGCAGAACGCTTTATCGACAATCCATTTGCTGAAGGCGAAAAAATATACCGCACCGGCGATCTGGCTAAACTTAAACCCGATGGTGATATTGTTTACCTCGGGCGCATAGATCACCAGGTTAAAGTACGCGGTTACCGTATTGAACTGGGTGAGATAGAACATAATCTGGGCAAACAGGAAGATATTAAACAGGCTGTTGTGATAGCCCGGGAAGATACGCCGGGTATCCCCCGCCTTGTTGCCTATGTTCTTTTAGAATCCGGCCAAACAGGCACTCCTGATAAAGCTATGCTTAACAACTGGGACAAAGCCCTGCTTGATGTTCTTCCAGAGTATATGGTACCGGACGATTATGTACTATTGGATATTATCCCTTCAACCCCCAATGGCAAAATCGACCGGAAAGCGTTGCCAAAACCAGACTACAGCCAGATAACCCGTGATGGTGAATATGTTGCCCCTCGCACCAGCAACGAAAAACTGGTTGCAGAGATTTGGGAAGAATTGATGGGACTGGAAAAGGTGAGCATCTTTGATAATTTTTTCCAACTGGGCGGTCGCTCATTGGTGGCGGTTAAGATAATGGCGCGTTTGGAAAAGGAAACGGGAAAACGTTTGCCTTTAGCTACCTTATTTGAACACTCTACGGTAGAAAAGCTGGCGAATCGTTTGGAGATTGATGCCGAGGCAATTACGTGGGAATCATTGGTACCGATAAAACCCCAAGGCAATAAAATGCCGCTTTATATTGTTCACGGTGCCGGTTTAAATGTGTTATTGTTTAACGCCCTTGCTATGCACATGGACGACGAGCAGCCGGTTTATGGCCTGCAAGCAAAGGGACTTAACGGTATTGATGAGCCGCTCGACGTAATGGAAGAAATAGCCGCCAATTATGTTGAAGAGATCATCAACCATGATCCTGTTGGCCCTTACGCTGTAGCTGGTTACTCGCTTGGCGGGTTGATAGCTTATGAAATGGCTAAGCAGATGATTGCCATGGGCAAAGATGTAAGGATGCTGGCCATGTTTGATACTTATGCAGATCAAACTCAAAAATATGATTCCAGAGCTAAAATAGCATTT
>JAESTD010000114.1 GCA_016763755.1 Mucilaginibacter sp. | reverse complement strand
CCTCTCCTAAATCCTCTCCAAAGGAGAGGACTTTAAAAGAAATATTAGAACCCTCTCCTTTGGAGAGGGCAGGGTGAGGCTAATCAGGCTTTCACCAATTCTGGTATAAATTAAAGTTATTGTTGCAGTAAACCCACTTACCCGTCTTTGCGAGGAACGAAGCAATCTCTTTAGGACAACTTAACGCCTTGCATGCTGGATTTGCTTAAAGAGATTGCTTCGTAACTCGCAATGACGTTTGCTTTTGCAGGAAGGTATTTTAGTTCCCTTTCTTCTTCTTCTCCTCAACCTTCTCTTTAAACTTCTTATCCTCTTTCTCTTTTTCTTTTACCGCTTTCTTGATGATCTTTGCCTGCTCCTTTTTATCATCGGTATCCTGCTGGGCGTTCAGCTTTTTCTCCTGGGCAGGGCCAACGCCTGCACAGTTCTTGATGCCGTTGAGCAGCACATGCCATACCGTTTTAAAGAACGGGAAGTTTTTAGGGCGGATGTAAACAACATTTGCCAGGCGAGGGGTTTTTTCGCCGTCGTCAGGATTATCGTGTTTAAGGATGACGGTATTTGCAAGGGCGCTGATAAGCGTTTTCTTGGTATAATCCGGGCGAAGTACATCAATGTTCAGATCGTGATACAGAAAGGATACTGTCCCTTTAGATACCTTCTGTGTGCTGTGAACATTAAAATCGAAAGAAGTTAAACGCCCCTGGTTTATCTTTACCATAGATAGCGGCAGCAGTACGGGATTTACAACCGATAAATCCATTGGCGCTAAATGACCCTTATAAGCATAACTGTAATCCGCATCGCTAAGGTTAAATATAAAATGCAAGTCGAATTTACCTTTGCCCATAAACAAGCTGGTTACATCGGCAGTGCAGATGTTGTTTTTCTTCAGCAGATCTTTACGGTTGGTCAAATTCAGGAAACGGCCATTGATGTTATTAAACTTTACGTGCCCAAACTTCATGGTAGGTGTGTTGCGCTGCGAATAGGTAAAGCTCATCTGTTTCAGATCAATCGTATCAATATTAACCGGCATCGGCATCTTCTCGCGGATAGCCCAATTCGGGAAGGTTACAAGTCTGTCGGTAATTTGTAGCTTGCCGTTGTAGTTGCTGTACAAGCTAAAGCTCCCTTTATCGATCGCCAGTTTTTTAATATCGATACTTTGATTGTCCTGGAAACCGTTGTAATCGAAATTATGCAGGATAATGTTCTCAAGGTGAAGGTCAAAGCGGTCGCTTTTGCTTTTTTTGAAGAAGGTTGGGTAATCGATAGGGGTAAGGTACAATCCCTCAATATTGAGCTTTTTGGTTTGAGTGGATAGCTTTACAGTTTTTACTTTAAAAGTATAAAGGCCGTCAGCCGATTTGTTGGTGTAGTTATGCAGTTGTGTGGTAACATCCTTGAAGAACAGGAACCGCGTGGTATCATTCTGCGAAGCGGAATCTATCAGCAGGCTGCTCCCCAGAATATCCATATCCTTCAACTCCGAGCGTGATGGTTTTGGACCGGTGTAGTTGATGTTCTTCAGGCGGATATTGCTTAGCCTTAACTCGCCTACATTTACCGATTTAAAAGTCTTTTCAATTTTCTGATAAAGCGTGCGGTTATCTTTTTTGCCACTGTCCGGCTTGTTGGAGTATTTGCTCGCGGTTATCTCGGGCTGGTCTAAAGTTATACGCGAAATGCTGAGGTTTTTGTTGAAATACAGATCAGCAACCTTAACGCCCGATACGATGAGCCGCTGCACATGTAGCTCATAAAGGCTGTTTGGAACGTGCTCTTTATTCTTACGCTTCGCGCGATAAATGTCAACGTTAGGTTTAAGCTTTATCGCATAAAGAACTATACGGCCCTGTAATACATTAAGCTTTGCATTGCTGAAATCAATGGTGTACAAGCTATCACTACCTTTAACTACGGCTGTTTTAAACTTGTCGGAGAATTTGGATTCAAGGTAGCTGTTCAGGAAAAGTGCAGGTATCAATATCAACACGGCTAACACCCCCAATATAATAAGCAGCACCTTTAGCCACCTGTGTTTCTTTGTAGTTTCTACCATGTTAAAGGTGGCCTTTATACGTTTATGTACAACCTTAAGCATTAACAACAGAAAACAGAAATTGTTAAATGCTGACAAACTGTCACGCTGGTAATTAATTTTTGTGTATTTTTGCGGCTCAATTTTTAAAATTTAAGATGGAATTCCTTACACCGGATAAAACGCACGATGAGAGCAGGCAGGGAGAGGCTTTAGTAATAGAGCCTGGTGAGAAAAATAACGGGCGCAAGCTTTATATTGAAAGCTATGGCTGCGCCATGAATTTTTCTGACAGTGAGATTGTGGCATCCATATTAGCCGAAAAAGGTTTTGAAACCACCGGCGATTTCAACAATGCTGATGTTATTTTTATAAACACCTGTTCCATCCGCGAGAACGCCGAGACCCGAGTGCGTAACCGCCTGAAAGAATTTGCCTATGCAAAAGGCAAAAACCCGGGCATGGTAGTAGGAGTTTTGGGCTGCATGGCGGAGCGCCTTAAATCGAAATTTTTAGAAGAAGAGAAACTGGTTGATGTTGTAGTAGGCCCCGATGCTTACCGCGACCTGCCCAACCTGATAGATAAAGTTGATGGCGGACAGCGGGCAGTTAACGTATTACTTAGTCGCGAGGAAACTTATGCCGATATCAGTCCTGTTCGTTTGAATAGCAATGGTATCAATGCATTTGTATCTATTATGCGTGGTTGCGATAATATGTGTTCGTTCTGCGTAGTGCCGTTTACCCGCGGCCGCGAGCGCAGTCGTGATGCACACTCAGTAGTTGCCGAGTGTCAGGACCTGTTTAACAAAGGCTATCGTGAAGTTACTTTGCTGGGACAGAATGTGGATTCGTATAAGTGGAGTAAAGGCCTCTCCCCAACCCTCTCCGAAGGAGAGGGAGCTTCATCAGAAGTCTCCCCTATCGAGGGAGATTTAGAGGGGGATACTGAGGTAGTGAACTTTGCTAACCTATTAGAGATGGTTGCGCTTGTTAGCCCTGAACTGCGTGTACGTTTTTCAACGTCGCACCCTAAAGATATTACCGACGAGGTGCTGCATACCATTGCTAAATACGATAACATTTGTAACTACATACACCTGCCGGTACAAAGCGGTAACAGCCGTGTGCTGGAGATAATGAACCGTACTTATGATCGTGAATGGTACATGGAGCGCGTTGATGCTATCCGCCGTATCATACCGGATTGTGCTATCTCTACAGATATTATAACCGGTTTCTGCACCGAGACCGAAGAGGAGCATAACGAGACCCTAAGCATGATGGATTACGTGAAATACGATTATGCCTACATGTTTATGTACAGCGAGCGCCCGGGCACCCTGGCCGCAAAACGCTACGCGGATGACATCCCGGAGCCGATAAAGGCAGTACGCTTAAACCAGGTAGTAGCCAGGCAGCGCGAATCATCACACTATCGCCTGCAACAACACGTAGGCAGGGTTGATCGTGTGTTGATAGAAGGTTTCTCAAAAAAATCAGACAAAGATTATTGCGGCCGTAACGACAAGAATGCCATGGTGGTATTCCCGGTACAAGAAGGCTACAAACCAGGCCAATACGCTAATGTACTGGTTGAGAAATGTACATCAGCTACGCTGATAGGGAAAATAGTGTAACAGAGGCAAGAGCCAAGAATCAAGAGTCAAGACAAAATCGCATGAGGCATAACTTTAAAAACTTAAAAGTGTGGCAAAAAGCGATGGATCTTACTGATATGACGTTGATTTTTGTAAGGACATGCCGGATAACGAAAGATATAACTTAATAGATCAAATTAACAGAAGTTCTTGTTCCGTGCCTTCAAACATAGCTGAAGGTTCAGGCAAAAACACAAATAAACACTTTGCGGAATTTTTAGCGGTTTCCATCTCTTCTTCTTTTGAACTCGAGACACAATTGCTAATATGCGAACGGAGAAACTACGGGTCACAAGAAAAACTTCAAGTTTGTCTTCAACTTTTATCTGAAGTTCAACGAATGATTTTTTCATTCAGAGAGTATATTTTGGAAACTGAGAAAGCATCTTGATTCTTGACTCTTAATTCTTGACTCTTATTAAATATGGATATTCAAGAGATCAAACAACGCTTCGGTATCATCGGTAATTCGCCGTTGCTTAACCGTGCCATAAATATTGCAAACCAGGTTGCACCTACTGATATCTCGGTATTGATTACAGGCGAGAGCGGTAGTGGTAAAGAAGTCTTTTCGCATATCATTCACCAGATAAGCGCGCGCAAACACGGACCGTTTATCGCGGTTAACTGTGGTGCTATACCAGAGGGGACTATTGATTCGGAACTTTTTGGTCACGAAAAAGGTGCTTATACCGGTGCCGTGGGCGAGCGTAAAGGTTACTTTGAAACCGTAAACGGCGGTACCATCTTTTTAGATGAGATTGCCGAAATGCCATTGGGTACGCAGGCGCGTTTGCTGCGAGTGCTGGAATCAGGCCAATATATAAGGGTAGGCTCATCAAAAGTAGAGAAAACCAACGTACGCGTTATTGCCGCAACAAATGTTGATGTTTACGAGGCTGTTAAAGCCGGTAAGTTCCGTGAGGATCTTTATTATCGCTTAAATACCGTGCCTTTGAAAATACCGGCACTGCGCGAACGTAAAGAAGATATCTTCCTGCTGTTCCGCAAGTTTACATCAGACTTTACTGATAAATACCGTACTCCGCCTATCCAGCTGGATGACGATGCCCAGCAGGTATTAACCAATTACTCCTGGCCGGGTAATGTCCGTCAGCTAAAAAATATGGCTGAGCAGTTGGCCGTATTAGAGCGCGACCGTGTGATAACTGCGCAAACCCTGCTGAATTATATCCCGCACGAAACAAGTCGTACCAATCTGCCGATGCGATTGGATAACCAGCCCAAAGAAGATTTCTCTGAGCGCGATATCCTGTACAAAGTATTGTTTGATATGAAACGCGATATGGTGGAAT
>JAESTD010000012.1 GCA_016763755.1 Mucilaginibacter sp. | reverse complement strand
GACGGACGGATACTTGATGATATTTCTATGGGTAAGGCAGAGCAGTTCAGTAACCTTTCCTGGTCGCCGGATGGCAAAAGTGTCGTTTTCCAAGGAATGTCCGAAGGGCAAAGCGATTTATACCTATACAATTTTGATAATAAGCAAGTTAGGCAGTTAACCAACGATAAGTATTCTGACTATCAGCCTAATTTTTCAAAAGATGGTAAGCGGATCATCTACAGCAGCGACCGTGCAACATACGATAAAACACTTTCGCAGGCTATTACTTTTAACCTCGCCGAGCTTGATCTGGCGACGGGTAAGGTTACCGATATTAATGTATTTAACGGCGCCAATAATCTAAACCCGCAATATTCTGCAGATGGCTCGCAGGTTTATTTCCTGTCAAACCGCGATGGTTTCCGCAACCTGTACCGCTATACTTTTGCGGGTGGTAAGGTAGAACAAATGACAGACCTGTTCACCGGCATCAGCGGTATCACTGAGTTTTCACCGGCTTTAAGCATTTCTAATAACGATGATGTGGTTTACTCCTATTATCGGGCGCAAAAATATTCAGTTTACAATGCAAAGGCTTCAGACTTTAAAGCGGTTACCGTTGATGCAGGTGCTACAGATTACACTGCTGCCCTATTGCCGCCAACAAAAGCAGTAGGTGTAGATCTGATCAATAGCAACCTGAATAACTATTTAGCTTATCGTAAAATTCCGGTTGATTCTATCCACGCTGTTGCTTACAAGCCCAAATTTAAGTTGGATGCATTAGCAAGCAGCGGTATTGGAGTTGGGGTTAACAGCGTTTATGGTGCTGGTTTGTCAAGCGGTGTACAGGGTGTGTTTAGCGATATTTTAGGCCGTAACCAGATCTATGCGGGTGCTGCAGTAAATGGTGAGATCTATGATTTTGGAGCGTCATTCCTCTACCTCAATCAAAAAGGCCGCTGGACGTTTGGTGCCGGCGCGTCGCATATCCCATACCAATCCGGTTATTATGGTTACGACTTCACCACCAGGACAATAGATGGTAAAGAAGTTCCCGTTTATGAGGAACGGACAGACATCATCCGTACGTTCGAAGATGCAGTGCAAGGTGTGGCATCTTACCCTTTCTCACGAACTTTACGTGCTGAGTTTGGAGCTACAGCATCACGATATTCATATAGAGTAGATCGTTACAGCAGCTATTATAATTATGTTACCTCGCAGGATGCAAACGGCAACCAGTTTACATCTATTGGTTACCAAGTGGATTTCCAAAAGCACAAAATTTCGCGCGAGCAGTTCCTGGCGGAGAATGGTATCGATCTTCGTGCTTTTCAAATCTATGGGGCAAGCGCGTCTTTAGTAGGCGATGATTCATATTTTGGTATTGCAGCACCGTTGGGTGGCCATCGTTTCCGTATTGAGGCTGAGTATAACGTAGGTACTTACAATTTCTTCTCGCCTACTATAGACCTACGGAAATACGTGAGGGCAAGGCCAGTAACTTTTGCAGCGAGATTGTACGGTTATGGTCGTTTTGGTAATACAAGTAATAATCTGTATCCGTTGTACGTGGGTTATCCTTTTCTGATACGCGGTTATGAATCGCAAACATTCTATAACGCCAACAGGCCAAATACAAATGGTTTTACGATAGATCAGTTATCAGGTAGCAGAATTGCGGTGGCAAACTTTGAGGTGCGTTTACCATTTACCGGGCCGGAGAAATTAGCTGCTATCAAATCTAAATTCCTGTTTACAGATCTGAATTTATTTTTTGACGCCGGCTTAGCCTGGAATGGCGGTAACGAGATCAAGTTTCAGCGCGGGCCCGATGTTATCGGCCAAACCCAACAAACCGATCAAAACGGAAATCCATTAAAGGATGCGAACGGTAACCCGGTAATGCAAACGGTTTACAACACCAATCAGCGTGTACCTGCCCTTAGTGCCGGTATATCGTTGCGGGTAAACCTGTTCGGCGCAATCATCCTTGAGCCCTACTATGCCATACCATTTAACCGTACCGATATTAAAACGGGCGTGTTCGGTTTAAACTTCACTCCCGGTTGGTAGTTAAAAGAGAAATACTGGTGTGATCTATTCACATCCAAAATAAAGAGGCGGCTGTATGGTCGCCTTTTCTATTATATAAATAGTTGAAATACTACTATTCATATTTTGTATAAAGTGCAATCTGATACCGGCAGGTTAAGCAACTGCCCTTCTTGCAGGCTGTATGGATGGGCGGCTGTACAAAGTTGGTTTCATCCTTTGTCCGCTTTCATATTTTAAGCCAGCGGTAAGGTCTATCCAATCTGTATTTACAGAGCGTATCATTTTTTCTTTTTGCGGACGGGTAAAAGTACTCACTACTTTAAAACGCTCCATCGCCTGCTCCTCAGTATTTATCTCTTCAAAATATACTAATCTATTTAGCTGTTGTGCGCTGTCAAAAAATAAGGTTGGCATATCACCATAAAACTTGATGGTTTTTAAAAGATCTGTGCACATTCCTACGTGTAAATTCTTACGGTTTCTGTCTGTGATGATATATACGAACCTCTTCATTTGATAAAAAAATTTGCTGATTGAAAAATAATTGCTAACTTTATGAGCATAAAATTACTAAACATTTTAGCATTTCCAAATTTTTTATGTCAAAAATTTCATCAAATATTAAATTTCTTAGGAAAAAGAAAGGGCTAACACAACAGCAATTTGCCGATCAGGTTGGCATAAAACGCTCATTAGTAGGCGCTTATGAGGAAGAACGCGCTGAGCCTAAATATGAATTACTAAAACAGTTAGCAATATTTTTTGACGTATCCATTGACGACTTTATCAACGAAACCATTGATGAAAAGTGGGCTCCGAAACCAAAAGGCAATCCTGCAAACCTAAGAGTACTAAGTATTTCGGTAGATAAAGATGATAACGAGAACATAGAACTGGTGCCGATGAAAGCCAGTGCAGGTTATCTTAATGGTTATGCTGATCCCGAATTTGTGGCACAATTACCAAAGTTTTACCTACCTATGTTTAAACAAGGCACCTATCGTGCTTTTGAGATAAAAGGTGATTCCATGCTACCCCTGCAATCGGGTACTATTATAATAGGCGAATACCAGGAAAACTGGGCCGACGTAAAAGTTGGCGAAACCTACGTGTTTATCACCAAAAGCGATGGCGTAGTTTACAAACGCGCCGGTAATAAATACAAAGAAGGCCGTAAGATAAAACTGATCTCTGACAACACCGTTTACGATCCATACGAAATTGATGCTGAAGACTTGCTGGAAGTTTGGAAAGCTAAAGCATACATATCAACCCACCTGCCGCAACCTACACCAGAGCCTACTATGGAAAGCCTTACCAGCATGATGGCCCAGATGCAGCGCTCTATCGCCAATCTTAATAATAAGGACGTTAATTAATTACGGCAACAATTAAGTTACAGTTGCACCGCTTAAACCAAAGCGGTCTATCTTTATCATACTATCATTAAAAACTAAAAAATAATAGAGATGAAAAAGATTATGATGATCTGCTTATTCGTGTTAGGCGTATCAGCAGTTAGCTATGCACAAGGCGGCCGCATGAGAATGAGTCCCGAAGATCGTGTTAAGCAAATGAAAGAAAGCTTAAAACTAACCGACGACCAGGCGACTAAAATCACTGCCATTTACCAGGCTCAGGCTAAATCAATGGACAGCCTTCGTAATGCCGGTGGCGATATGCGCAGCCAGATGCGCCCGATGATGCAAGCCACTAATGACAAAGTAAAAGCTATCCTTACACCTGAGCAAGCTGCTGCATGGCAAAAAGAAATGGATGAGAGACGCGCACGGATGCAAAACGGCGGTGGTGCCCCATCAAACTAATTTTAAATTAAGTATATTATAAAGCGACCTTAGTGTCGCTTTTTTTATTTTAGCCGAAATTTATCTGATTTGTCAAAAGCTACAACATATCTTCAATCCCGGCTTGAGCAACGCGCTGCTGAAGGCTCTTTACGCACACTTAAGCCAGAGAACGATCTGATTGATTTTTGCTCTAACGATTATCTTGGCTTCGCACACTCAGCAGAGTTGAAGGTAAGCATTGATAAAGAGATTGAGATTTATAAAGCCCTAAATGGTTCAACTGGCTCAAGGCTGATATCCGGCAATCTTGATTATACCGAAGAACTCGAAAAACACATAGCAGGTTTCCATAACGCTGAGGCTGGACTACTGTTCAATTCCGGCTACGATGCCAACGTGGGATTATTTTCTTCGCTACCTCAAAAAGGCGATACTATTATACACGATGAACTGATCCATGCATCTATCATTGATGGCGCGCGCCTTAGTAATGCCAACCGATATAGCTTTAAGCACAACGATTTAGAAAGCCTTGAAGCTAAACTGAAAGTTGCCAAAGGCAACAGCTATGTGGCAATAGAAAGTATTTATTCAATGGATGGCGATGAACCGCCATTGCAGCAGATCATCACCCTAACGGAGCAATACCAAGCTAATTTAATTGTAGACGAAGCACACGCCATTGGCCTGTACCCTACCGGTTTGGTTAGCCAACTTGGTTTACAGGATAAAGTGTTTGCCAGAGTCATGACTTCTGGTAAAGCCATGGGCGTACACGGTGCTATTGTATTGGGCGATGAATTG
>JAESTD010000113.1 GCA_016763755.1 Mucilaginibacter sp. | reverse complement strand
CTTCGCGGGCAATGGCGTCAATTGCGTTATTTAGGTTATTTGCATCTATACCTGCATCCTCGGGAACGGTGTATTGCAAGCGTACTTTTGAAGTAAGGAAACCAGTGTTGGTGGTGTATTTGGCTGAGTAGTTTTTAGTTAACCTTTGCGTTATTGCTACTCCACCAAAAATGGCTTGCGCGTTAAACAATGCCGATACAGGCGATACTCTTCCGCTCCAGATCACCGGTGCAGTTACCTCATTCAGTTGTACCAGCGATGAGCTATTGCCAATAAACGAAATCACCACGTCTTTTATCTTTTGGTTATTTTTGATAAACTCGATAACCTGAGGATTGCTCAATTCGGCATCTGTTAACTGCAGAATTAAGGTTTGGTAAAACTTGGTATCCTGCACCAGCATATCCAGGGGCTTGGCACCCATGTAATCATTACCGTTGATGATGTCGACCTTAGCATATTTATTGAGCAGGCTATCAAACCCAATCGCATAAGGTGTTGAAAAGTGGATGCTTGCAATTTTGTTGTTATCCAGATTGCGCAGGGGGATCACATTTTTTTCGTTGTTCAATAAAACCGTTGCCTGCTCTACAGATTGCTGCTCTTTTACATAAGCCTTACCGGTAAATGGCTGGGGTTGCGCACACGCCGAATGAACCAATATCAACCCAAACAATACGGTTAAATAACAGCCCCGCTTATTTCTTCTCATAAACCTTAACACCATTTACAAACGTTTTAAGTACTTTAATATTCGGCAAGTCGCTGCCTTTAGCTTTCATGATATCCTGATCCAGTATTACAAAATCAGCAAATTTGCCTGGCTCAATGCTGCCTTTCTCGTGCTCTTCAAAATTGGCTTTTGCCGCCCAGATGGTCATACCTTTTAATGCTTCCTTACGGCCAAGAGCATTTTCCATTTGGAAACCATCCGCGGGCTTTCCTTTCAAATCTTTGCGCTCAACTGCGGCGTAAAATGTATACATCGGGTTAATATTTTCGACTGGGAAATCAGTCCCAAGCGGGATCCAGCCGTTTTGTTTTAACAAGGTCTTGTAGGCATAAGCAGTTTTCAAACGTTCGGCACCCAGGCGTTTACCTGCCCAGCTCATATCTGAGGTAGCATGCGTAGGCTGTACTGATGGAATAATATTGTTATCACCGAACAACTTTACATCTTCAGGAGAAACGATCTGCGCATGTTCGATTCTCCAGCGTTTATCGTTTTTGCCTTTTAAGTTTTCGGCATATATTTTCAGCATTACACGGTTAGCCGAGTCGCCGATGGCATGGGTAGCCATCTGGAAACCATGGGCAGCTATCTTTTTAGCAACTTCTTCAAAGTGCGCTTTCGGACTCAATAAAAATCCGCTCCATTTTGCCTGGTCGGTATAAGGTTGCAACAGGCAGGCCCCTCGCGAACCCAATGCACCATCAGCATAAACTTTAAATGCGCGTACGTTTAAGCCGGGGGTTTTGTATGCACCGCGTTTGAACAAGTAATCATAGTTTTCCTGCTGATCGGCCAGCATCAGGTAAAGGCGCATTTTTAGGTCGCCTTTATGTTGCATTTGCGCAATAACATTGATCAATTGGTATGGCACACCGCAATCATCAACAGTGGTTAAACCAACTTCGAAACAGTTCTTTTGTGCGGCTAATAAACCGGCCTGTACCATTTGCTCGGTAGGGGTGGGTATTTTGCGGGTAACGATACCTACGGCGTTATCTACCAAAATACCGGTGAGTTTACCGCCGATAGTCTCTATAGAACCACCTATAATTTTTTGCCCCGGTTTAACACCGGCAATGTTCAAAGCCGCTTGGTTGGCAATGGCAGCATGGCCATCAATACGGCTCAATATCACCGGGCGAACGGGAAACATAGAATCCAGCTTGGCCTTGTTAGGGAATGCTTTATTGGCCCAGATGTTTTGGTCCCAACCGGCACCTATTATCCAGCCTTCGGTTTTATGTTTAGCGTAATTTTCAACTGTATCTAAAGTAGCTTGCCAGCTTTTAAGGCCTACCAGGTTGGCGTTTTGTAAACCCAGCCCGTATTCCATAAAGTGGGCATGGGCATCAATAAAGCCAGGATAAACTGCTTTGCCCTGGGCGTCTATTACTTCGCGGGCAACGTATTTATCCTCAAGCGAATCTGCGTTACCAACAGCCTGGATACGTCCATTGCTTACTACAAATGCATTAGCGGTGGTAAAAGTGCTGTCAACAGTGTAAACTACAGCATTCTTTATAAGGAGGTCGGCGTTATATTCTTTTTTTGGCTTACAAGCGGTAGCCAGTAACAGTAAAACAGGGAGAAATCTCTTCATATTTATAAACAGGCGGATGTAAATATTGTCAACACAATAATTATATACGACTATGTAACCGTAAAGTTATGCAATCAAATAATTAATTTAGCAGCTTTAATTGATACGCCCGCCTCGGGTGCAGAAGGGAAGATTTTTAATGCCAGATATAATTCAGCTTTTACCGGATGCCGTTGCCAACCAGATAGCCGCTGGCGAAGTGGTGCAACGCCCTGCATCAGCCGTAAAAGAATTGATAGAGAATGCTATAGATGCCGGTGCCGATAAGATACAACTGATCTTGAAAGATGCAGGCAAGGCGCTGATACAAGTTATCGATAACGGTTGCGGCATGAGTTTAACCGACGCACGCATGTGTTTTGAACGCCATGCTACCTCAAAAATTAAAAAGGCCGAAGACCTGTTTGCCATCCGTACCATGGGTTTCAGGGGCGAGGCAATGGCATCTATCGCCGCTATTGCGCAAGTGGAGTTAAAAACCCGGCGGCATGAAGATGAACTGGGTACCTGTATCTTGATAGAAGGCTCGGAAGTTGTGAGCCAGGAAGCCTGCTCTGCGCCTACAGGTTCATCTATCTCGGTAAAAAATCTGTTCTACAACACGCCCGCCCGACGTAACTTTTTAAAAAGTAACCCAGTGGAGATGCGTCACATTATTGATGAATTTCAGCGTGTGGCATTAGCTAACCCGCAGATTTTTTTAACCCTGCACCACGATGGGCAGGAAATTTACCACCTGCCGTCAGCATCACTAAAGCAGCGTATCATACACCTGTTTGGCAACAACTATAACCAGCGACTGTTACCTGTAGAGGAAGATACCACTATCATAAAATTGCACGGCTTTGTTGGCAAGCCCGAGTTTGCCCGCAAAACCCGCGGTGAGCAGTTCTTCTTTGTAAACAACCGTTATATCAGGGATAATTACCTTAACCATGCGGTACTTACAGCTTTCCAGGAGTTATTGCAGGATGATACTTATCCGCTATATGTATTGTTTATCGATATTGACCCGGCAAAGATCGATATCAACGTACACCCTACTAAAACGGAGATAAAATATCAGGACGAGAAATCTATCTACGCCATCATTCGCTCGGCAGTAAAACGCTCTTTGGGTAAGTACAATATTACGCCCACGCTGGATTTTGACCAGGAGAACAGCATCGGGCACCTCATCACCCCAAAACCTTTTGAGGAAATTGTGCAGCCGAGCATCGCCTTTAATCCAGATTTTAATCCTTTTGCTAACGAACGGAAAACGAATGAACGGGAACCTGCGTCTTACAGAAGTGCGGGCTTAAGCGATCATCGTACAGCTATCCCGCGTAACTGGGATACCCTGTATGAGATTTCCCGTAAAGAAGAGATCTCGCAGCAAGAGTTGCATCAGGAAGTAAATACTGTTACTGTGAACGAGCAGGAAGTTGCCAAAGGCAGCGAGAAGCAATTCTTTCAGGTGCATAATAGGTATATCCTGTCGCAGATAAAATCGGGCTTTATGCTGATCAGTCAGCAGGCAGCGCATGAGCGTATTTTGTATGAGCGTTTTTTGCAGCAATTGCAGAACCACTCGGGCGTGAGCCAGCAAAGTTTATTCCCGCAGTCGGTTACACTAAACAGTGCCGATTTTGAGTTATTGAAAGAGCTATTGCCCGATATACGCGCACTGGGTTTTGACATCCGCGAGTTTGGCCCCAATACCGTTGTTGTAGAGGGCATACCAGCCGACCTGACCAATGCCGCCAACGAGCATGAATTATTGGAGCGGTTGCTTGAAGGTTTTAAAAACAACCTGGCTATATTAAAGTTAGATAAGCGGGATAACCTCGCACGTTCGCTGGCACGCAATGGCGCCATGAAAGCGGGGATCAAACTATCGATGGAAGAAATGAACCAGCTGGTAGATCAGCTTTTTGCCTGCCAGATGCCAAACCTTGCCCTAAACGGCAAGCCGATTATCAGCACTGTTACACTGGCCGAATTGGCCGAAAGATTTGAGAAATAGCAGCAATGCTTAAACCATAATTACGATTTAAAAAATGCAATCACCATTTGCCAATTTAACACCGGTTGTAAAGAACCTTCTTATAATTAATATCATCTTCTTCGTAGCAACATTTGCTTTAGCTAAGGTAATAGACCTGGATGTTTTATTTGCTGCATTTTATCCCGGATCGCATTTTTTTAGGCCATGGCAGCCAATAACATACATGTTTATGCACGGTGGGTTTGAGCATATATTTTTTAACCTATATGCACTTTTCATATTTGGGCCCCTGCTTGAGTATGCTCTTGGCTCAAAAAGATTTTTTAATTACTACTTCATCACAGGTTTGGGAGGCTATGTTTTGTATATGGTTGTTCAAGCGATACAGATACATGCGATTACCGGCGCATTAAGTGTTCCTCATCCCGAATTGCAATCATCTTATTATGCCTATGGCGGCGGGCAAGCGGTGGCACAAAAACTTATATCACTGGTAAACACCCCAATGTTAGGTGCATCAGGCGCCATATTTGGTATTTTGGTAGGGTTTGGAATGTTGTTTCCTAATCTGGAGATGATGATCATGTTTATTCCTATTCCCATTAAAGCGAAAATCTTGGTGCCTATTTACATTGTAGTGGAATTATTTTTGGGAGTTAAACAAGTTTCAGGTGATTCGGTAGCTCACTTTGCTCACTTGGGCGGGGCATTGTTCGGCTTCCTGTTAATAAAGCTTTGGAATATAAAGCGCCCCAACAATTTCTATTGATAATGGTTTAACCATATAAAAAAGAGTTAGGTTATGAGTACTCTGTGGCAGGATATCCAGTACAAAATGTTAAAATCGCACAGCAGGTTAAGTTTGCTGATAGGGATAAATGTTATCGTTTTTTTGGGCATAAATGTCCCGGCCACCATAGAGCAATTATTAAGAGGTTTCGGTAATAGCTCAATACTCAACTTTAGTTATGAGTACCTGGTACTGCCTGCTTCTGTTTCGACACTTGCCCGCCATTTCTGGACACCTTTTACCTACATGTTTATGCATGCCGGGTTTTTCCATATCCTGTTCAACATGCTTTGGCTGTATTGGATGGGGCAGATATTTGAAGAATACCTGGGCAATAAACGCACTATAGGTTTATACATTTTTGGGGGTCTTGCAGGCGGGTTGCTATTTGTTGCAGCTTATAATCTTATACCGGCCTTTACAAGCATCAATGCCGCTGCCAGCGCAACGGTTGTGGGTGCATCTGCAAGTGTTATGGCTATTATTATAGCTACGGCTACTTTACTGCCCAATTACACCATACAATTGTTTTTAATTGGGCCGGTAAAATTGAAATGGCTGGCCATTTTCTACGTGCTGATTGATTTTATAAGCATAGCCGGAGCCAATGCAAGCGGCGAGATAGCCCACCTTGGTGGTGCATTGATGGGCTTTATTTACATAAAACAACTGCAACGTGGTAACGACTGGGTTGGCGGTATCAACAAAATGTTTGTACCCAAACCTAAGCTTAAAGTGGTGAGTACAAATTTTTCACCTAAAAAGCAGCCCGGGGTACCACAAGAAGAAGAGATAGACCGCATTTTAGACAAAATATCAGCCACGGGTTACGATAGTTTAAGCAAGCAGGAAAAAGAAGCGCTTGATAGCTTAAGCAAGCATAAATAATGAACCTCAAGAAAAGGAAATTACCTTTAATAGATAAAATATTTCTCTGGATAAATTATCTGCTTTGCGCGGCGTTGTTAATAAGCTACTTGGCCCCTGTAACAGATCCGCGTAAGTTTTGGCCGGTAGCTTTCTTCGGCCTGGCATATCCACCGCTGTTGGTTTGTAACTTAGTTATCATTGTTTATTGGCTCATACGCAAAAGATGGTTTGTGTTGATATCTGCCTTAGCCATAATCATTGGATGGAATGTACTGGAGGATAATATCGGCATACGATTACCTGCAGGCGAAAGCAGTTCGCCACCGCAAAACCGGCTGCGTATCATGACCTACAACGTGCACGATTTTAAACGTTACGGTGCAAAAAATGATGTATCAACCAAACACGATATCCTTAATATCATTGAAGAACAGCAACCGGATGTGATAGGCATCCAGGAGTTTTTTACCAAGAAAAAAGGCGAGTATGACATGGTTGATTCTATTAAGCAGGTAATGCACGCTCAGCATTATTATTACGAACCTTTTATGGCCAGTCAAAGCGAATCAATAGGGATGGCTATATTTTCTAAATTCCCTATCAAATCATACGGACTGGTGCAGCTATCTAAAAAGAAAAGCGGAAACCAGTGTATCTATGTTGATGTACAAAAAGATAGTACGGTTTTCAGGATGTACAGTGTGCATTTGCAATCCATCAATTTCGACCCTCAGGATTACAGGTTCCTTGATAATTTGTCATCAAAAGGGAAAACGGATATAGGTGCTACCAAACGGGTAGGATCTAAACTGAAAACAGCTTTTCAAAAACGTGCCGATCATGTTTTCATCATCAAAAACCATGCAAAGCAATGTACTTATCCATATATCATCTCCGGCGATTTTAACTATACCCCATCATCCTTCGCGGTTAATCAAATGGCAAAGGGCATGAAAAATGCTTTCCGTGAAAAAGGTGCGGGTTTGGGCCGTACCTATAACGGTGCTTTCCCTAATTACCAGATCGACTACGTAATGGCCAGCCCGCAATTTGTGGTATCAGAGTATAAGGTCATCGAGAAAAAATTGTCAGATCATTATCCTTTAAGTGTTGTGCTGGCATTAAAATAAACACGGCTAAATGAACTCAGCGCTTAAAATTGTAAGTTTGCCCTCATGACGGAACAAAAACTATTTGTTTACAACTCTTTAACACGTACCAAAGAAGAATTTATACCGCTAAATCCCGGCCACGTTGGCATGTATGTTTGCGGCCCTACCGTATATAGCGATGTGCATTTGGGCAACTGTCGCACGTTTATAGCTTTTGATCTGATCTACCGTTACCTTTTGCACCTGGGTTACAAGGTGCGTTATGTGCGCAATATAACTGATGCCGGCCACCTTGAAGGCGATAGTGATGAGGGAGAAGATAAAGTATCCAAGAAGGCAAAGATAGAACAGCTTGAACCTATGGAAATTGTACAAAGATACACTGTAGATTTTCATAAGGTGATGGAGATATTTAACACCTTGCCGCCGAGTATCGAGCCTACGGCAACAGGGCATATCATTGAGCAGATAGAGTTGGTAAAAACCATTCTGGATGCCGGTTACGCCTATGAAGTTGATGGGTCTGTTTATTTTGATGTAGAGAAATACAGCGAGACCCACGATTACGGCGAACTTAATGGCCGTAAACTGGAAGACCTGCTGAACAATACCCGAACCCTTGGCGGACAGGACGAAAAGCGTGGCAAACTTGATTTTGCCCTTTGGATAAAAGCTAAGCCCGAGCACCTGATGCAGTGGCCATCACCATGGGGAATGGGTTTCCCGGGTTGGCACCTCGAGTGTTCAGCCATGAGCAATAAATACCTGGGCCACCAATTTGATATACACGGTGGTGGTATGGATTTAATGGCTACACACCACACCAATGAGATCGCCCAAAACATTGCTTGCTGTGGTAAAACACCTGCGCATTACTGGATCCATACCAATATGTTGACAGTTAACGGGCAAAAAATGTCAAAATCATTAGGGAACAGTTTTTTACCGTACCAGCTTTTTACCGGCGACCACGCTTTGTTGAATAAAGGTTATAGCCCTATGGTGATGCGTTTCTTTTTTATGCAGGCAAGTTACCGCAGTACGGTTGATTTCTCTAACGAGGCTATTGAAGCGGCAGAGAGGTTCTATAAAACGCTATCCGAGGCGGCTAAGAGATTAGCAACTTTGCAGCAAAAGCCTGTTAGCAGCGTCAACGCGGAGACTGAAAAAGAAATAAACGGATTTTGTGATGATTGCTATAGTAGCATGAATGACAATTTTAATTCGCCTAAAACGTTAGAGGCTTTGAACAATCTATCAAAGTGGATCAACTCTTATGCAGCTAACACCCGCAATTCGGGCGAAATATCTGCCGAAACATTTGAGAGATTGCGCAAAACCTATAACGCGTTCTTTTTTGATGTACTTGGCCTGAAATTGGAAGATAGCGAAGGCGGCGATACGGATGAGCTGATGCAACTGATCATCAAACTACGTAATGAGGCTAAAGCAAGTAAGGACTATGCAACGTCTGATAAGATCCGCGAAGGCTTAAAGCAAATAGGTTTCCAGTTAAATGATAATAAACAGGGTACAACCGACTGGGCAAGAATTTAACAAAAATTAAGAAAACAAATTGGCGCCGGCTGCATTATGTTATCAGTTTTTAAATTATGATAATCAGCCTAAGCAAATCTATACTATCTAACTAAGCATGAAAAAAACACTACTGGCCGCATTTATACTTTCCGGAACTGTTCTAAGCACTTTTGCGCAAACTAAAGTGTCTGTTAACGAAGTTGTATCTGCCGAAGAAAACTTAAGCAAAGCTGTAGGGCGTAAAGGTATCAAAGATGGTTTCCTATCTGTTGCCGATCCTGAGGGTATCGTATTCAGGCCTAATGCCGTCAAAATTACCGAGTTTTACAGCACTATAGATAAACAACCGGGCAAACTAAGCTCGGTTCCAAAATTTGCCCGTATATCTGCCAATGGCGACCTTGGTGTTACCGCGGGCCCTTACGTTTACCAAAACGGCAAGAGTGATGATGATAAAATATATGGCGATTTTATTTCTATCTGGCGTAAAGATCTTACAACAGGCGTATTTAAGTTGCTCCTTAATGTAGGTGAACAACACCCTGAACCCGAGCAAGAAGCTACCGTTGACTTTAAAGAGGCTGACCCAACCAAGCAAAAAGCACCAAGCAAAGATCCGTTTGCAGGTAAAAAGATCCTTACCGCTAATGACCAAACTTTAAACCACTCGCTTGAATTATCTACCCTTGCCGGTTATAAAGAGTTTTTAAGTCCTGAGGCACGTTTTTATTTCCCCGGTTTTGAGCCGGTAGTAGGTACTGATAAGATCCTGAAGTTTGTAGCCAACGAAGCTATCAACATCACCGCTACAACCGTTAATACCGGCCGCTCAAGCAGTAATGATCTTTCGTATTCTTACGGTACTGCACGCATTAAAAAGGGTAATATCGTTAACAACTATAACTACGTACGCGTTTGGGAAGCCGATGCTAATCACCGTTGGAATCTGTTGTTAGAGATATTTTCTACCGTAGAGAACTAAATTCAGGAACCATGTCATGGTGAGCCTGTCGAACCATTTTTCGCTCGAATAAGTCTTCGACCACCTCAGACTGACAATGTTATAAAAAGAAAGAGCCGCATATTTATGCGGCTCTTTCTTTTTACGGCTATTATTAAATAAGTTAAAATAATTGTTCGATGATGTCGTCAGCTGATAGGCCGTCGGCTTCTGCGTGGTAGCTGCGCACAATGCGGTGGCTTAGTATGGGTTTTGCAACGGCTCTTACATCTTCAATATCCGGCGAGTATTTACCGTTTAAAACGGCATGGCATTTAGCGCCCAGGATCAAAAATTGCGAAGCACGCGGGCCAGCACCCCAACTTAACAAGCGTTTTATTTGTGGCGTTGCAAATTCGCCGTTAGGGCGGGTTTTGCCAACCAGTTTAACAGCATATTCTAACACATTATCGCTTACCGGGATATTCCTAACGAGTTGCTGGAAATAGGTGATCTGCTCAGCATTAAGCTTTTTGTTAACGCTGGCTGTTGCTGCTCCTGTGGTATTTTTAACCACCTCAAGCTCCTCTTTAAACGATGGATAACTCAGCGTTACATTAAACATAAAGCGGTCTAACTGTGCTTCGGGCAGTGGGTAGGTGCCTTCCTGTTCAATTGGGTTTTGGGTAGCCAGCACAAAGAACGGTTTGCTTAAAGCATGGGTAACGCCCGCTGCCGTAACCGCTTTTTCCTGCATGGCCTCAAGCAAAGCGGCCTGAGTTTTGGGTGGCGTACGGTTTATCTCATCAGCCAGGATGATGTTTGAGAAAACCGGACCCTTTATGAATTTGAAGTTCCTGTCCTCTCCCAATATTTCAGACCCGATGATGTCAGAAGGCATCAGGTCGGGGGTAAATTGTATACGCTTAAAGTCGAGATCTAATACCTGTGCTACGGTTTGTACCAGTAAAGTTTTCGCCAGGCCCGGCACACCTACCAAAAGACAATGTCCATTGCTGAAAATAGAGATCAAGACGAATTTTATTACCTCGTCCTGGCCAACGATTACCTTACTTATTTCGGAGCGTATTTCCTGATAGGCACTTTTTAATGCGTCAGCCGCCTCAACTTCGTTGCGGTATTGCATATTTATTTATCAGGTGTGGTAGCGTTATCAGTGGTGGTTGTTTGGGTGCTGGCCGGTGTTGCGGCAGTAACCGTTGGCAGCCATCCTTTCAATGCATCGCAGCTTTGGTACTCAGGGTCAATCTTAATGAAGGTTTCCTTGCGGCGTTTCTCGAACCACTGCGCAATGGTGCGGTTAAGTTTATCGTTCATGGCTGCTTCTTTCAGCTTGGCAAAATCTTGCTCAAGGTTAGCTTTGTGAGCGTTAACAGCCGATTTTAAGTACAAGATCTTGTAACTCTTTTTATTGGTCTGCGGCTCTGTAAACAGCTGCGGTTTTGATATGGTACCCACTTTCATGGTATCAACCACAAGCGCAATTTGCGGGTCAAGTTTATCGGTAGGGATAAATGTTGTACGTGTTTGTACATTCTCTGCATTTAACATCATACCGCCGTTGTACTTGGTCTCTTTATCATCAGAATAATAAGCCGCTGCACTTGAAAAATCAAGTTTTTTCATTGCGATCAATGATTTGTAGATGCTATCTGCAGTATTGTGCGCGCGGTCAAGGCTGGCTTCTGTAATGGTAGGGATAATGATGATATGCCTTGCATGTACCTGCTCACCACGACGCTCGATAACCTGCAAAAAGTGGAAACCAAATTCGGTTTCAAATACCGGAGAAATCTCACCGGCTTTTAGTCTGAAGGCATTTGCGGTAAATTCCTTAGCCATTTGCTGGCGGTCAAAAAAGCCCAGGTCGCCACCTTGCTGTGCCGAGCCGTCTTGTGAGTAGATCCTCGCAAGCGTTGCAAAATCTTCACCCTTTTTAACACGATCGCGCAGGTCAGTTATCTTTTGGCGGGCAACTTCTTTTTCTTCTTTAGATAATTTTGGCTGAAAAACTATCTCACCCACTTCAACCTCTTTGTTATAAGTTGGGATGCTGTCTTTTGAAATTTTATCGAAATAGTTTTTTACATCCAAAGGTGTAACGTTCACTTTTTCAGTAATCTTAGAGCGCATGCGTTGTGCTACTAATGATTCTTTGATATCAGGGCGCATCTCATCTTTATACTGTATGATAGAACGGCCCAGGAACTGCTCTAACTGATCTTGTCCACCTGCACGTTGCATAAACGAGCGCATACGCCTGTCAACCTCGTTATCCACCTCATCGTCTTTCACTTGCACGCTATCAATAACTGCCTGTTGAGCCAAAAGCTTTTGTGTAAGCTGGTTTTGCAGTATCAGGCATTTGATGCTTGGGTTTGGCTGTTGGCCGCTCACAATATACTGTGCGTACTGCAATTCAACATCAGATTGTAGTACAATGCTGCTACCCACCACAGCCGCAATTTTATCAAGTGTGCGCTTTTGCTGGGCATTGGCAACGGTAATAATCAGTAGGATATTTAAAAGGGAAAGTCCTAATTTTCTCATGTAATCTTTAAACTAAAAAACGGATAGCTTGATCCGTAAGTAAGCAAATTTCGGTAAAATTTATCAATATTAATGTATAATTGAACCGTTGTGCGAATATGCTTATAAAGCATCAACCCAAATAGGTATTTTTGGTTAAAATTTGTTAAAATATGAGAGTTGAGAATCCACAGGCCTACCGTTTTATTATGCAGGATGATATTTTTCTGCTGAAGCAGGACAAGCTTGTTGACACTTTGACTGCAACTGCAACACCTGTTGAGGAGCCAAGTCCTGAAGTATCTCAACCCGTAGTTGAAGTCGCGCCGGTTCAACCAACTCAACAGACATCAGCGCCAGAGCCGAAACCCGTAGTTTCACAACCTGTACACGAAACGCAGGAATCCACGTTTAATTATCTGGGCAGCAATCAAAAACAGTTTTTAATTTTGGTGAATTACGCGGGTGAGGAGTATATAGCCACAAATCATCGCGTTGCTCTCGAAAGTATCCTCGGTCGTAAGGATTTAACCATTGCCGATGTGGCGATCCTGAACGTTAATAAACTTTTCCCGATAAAACTCGCAGCCTTAGTAGGCTATTTTAACCCAACCCGTTTGGTTATAATGGGTAAGGATGCCTTGCCCGAAGGGATAGGAAATTTACCTTTGAACAAGCCTGTGCAAGGCAAAAAGATCCACGTACTGTATAGCTTTAGTTTTGATGAGATGATGAGCAGCAACGATAATAAAAAGGCATTCTGGGAACAAATGAAAACGCTTTAACATGCAGCAATTAGTTTTTGCCACTAACAATAAACACAAACTTGCGGAAGTAGCCGCAAAAGTTGGCGCTCAATTTAAACTGGTTACCCTTGATGAGATAGGTTGCCACGATGACATTGCCGAAACCGGGCATACCTTCCACGAAAATGCGTCTATCAAAAGTCATTACATTTTTGAACATTTCGGACTTAACTGCTTCGGCGATGACAGCGGATTAGAAATAGATGCACTGAATGGCGAACCGGGGATCTATTCTGCCCGCTACTCCGGCCAACACGGCGACCACGATGCCAACAATAAGTTGGTTTTGCAAAAGATGTATGGCGAAACTAACCGCAAAGCCCGCTTCCGCTCGGTTATATCACTGATGTGGAATGGCGAAGAGCATTTTTTTGATGGTGTTGTGGAAGGATCTATTCGCCAGGAGTTAAGTGGTGTTGAGGGTTTTGGTTACGACCCGATCTTTGAGCCCGAGGAGTTCGATATCACCCTCGCCGAAATGACTATGGATGAAAAAAATGCCATCAGTCATCGTGGGCAGGCCGTTGATAAACTGGTGGCATTTTTAACAGCGCAGCAAAGCTAAGGCTGCTTTTTTACTACGGTATCCTTCTTAACATTTTTTGGTGCCAGCGGAGATGGATTATCTTCCCGTTGCCTGTTCTTTATTGGCGCAGGCGTAACGTTGGTACTGTCGCTATTTACCTTCACCGGTACTCGCACTTTTACGCTATCTGTTCTGTTAACGGTAGGCGCAGGCCGTTTCCCCGCAGCGGTATCGGCTTTAGCTTTACCAGGCATATTTGCAGGCGCATTAAGCGGCGGTTTGTTGCGTAAAGAATCTAAAGACTTATCGCCCGGCGATGACGTTGCCCCCGGCTTGCCGGCAGGTTGCTTTTTAGGCGGCGGACTGCGGAGCCCCATTTTTCTGCCGTATGATGGCAGGATAGACTCTTTAGAAATAGGTCTTTCCTTTGGCTTCCAGATAAAACCTTTTAATATTTTGTCTTCTTCTGTGAATTTGGCAAGCGGACCATAGCGGTGCTCGGGCTTGGTAAGGAATACAATGGTTGATGCTTTCTGATCTTTAAAATGTACCCGCATGCGGCTGCTTAATGACCGCTGCATACCATCCACTTTTTTGAGGCTATCCCTGCTAAAATAAATACTTTCTGCATTCCCCACCACAAACATGCGGTCGAGTTTGTCCTTTACAAAGTAACCCTTCATACGTTTGCCCGATACCTGATTAAAGTGTACAGAATCGGCCTCTTCAATATTAACGATGAAAGATGAGGGGTACATAGTGAGGTTATCCATCTTCTTGTTCTTCATTTGCATGGCAATCGTATCGCCGGATAATTGCGAGCCGTGGGCCCACATCATAGGGTACACGTACATGCGCAGGGTTGAATCTGCATAGCTGTAGAACATAGAGTCAGATTTGGCCTGCAAGTCAGACTTAAACATTTTAGCGTTGTGGAAAGCCTTTACAATGCGCACCCGTGCCGTATCTTTAAGAGTAAGCGGCGCATTATAGAAAAGTGGGTCTTTATCCAGGTCTTCATCCTCATCCCTTGCCTGGCCGCCATCGCTATCACCCTTTAAAGCACCTAAACCCGATTTTCCGGCGGCTATCGCAGGTTCGGCTCCCGCTGCAGGTGCAGGTTTATTTTTTAATCCTTTTTTAGCCGCCAGCGCCGCTGCCGTATCTGCCCTGGCTTTTACCATTGCCGCAAAATAACCGGGGTGTATGATAAGTGATGTATCCCGGTGTTGCCATGGCGGTAGGTAAACGAGCATTTTGCTTTTTACTCCAGGCTTTTTCTTTGCTTTAGTGGTTGTATCGCGCACGGGCTTTACCTGCAGCAGTTTGTAATCCTTAAAGGTAATTACCTGCGATTCGAGGGTATCTGCAGATATATAAATCGAATCGCGTTTTATCTTTTGCGGCGAATTTGATATTACAACTTTTTTGGATGTATCAGCAGATTGGGCAGATAATGCTTTAACCGGTTTACTCCCCGGTGGCGGCTTTACCGCCAAAGCATCAGCCTTTTTTACCGTAGTTGCAGGTTGTTGTGCAGCAACAGATGTTTCTTTTTTGGGTTGAGATTTTAATGATGCCGTATCTTTTTTTACAGTATCAGGAAGTTGTACAGGCATCGTTTTAACAGGCATGCTACCTGCCGGCGGCTTAACCGCTAAAGCATCTGCTTTTTTAATGGGTGCAGATTGTTTGGTGATAGGCTTACCACCTTTTTTGGGTACTTCCTTAATCGGTACGGTATCTGTTGCTGTAGTGTCCTTTTGTTCGGTCACAATAATAGCGTACGGGTCTTGCGTTACCACGGTGCGCTCAGCTGCGCGATAATAATTGGCCAGTTGGCCCTTAAGCGTTATGTTTTGCTGCTTATCTTTAAATGTTACATTCTTGATTGCCTTGCCAAACCCGGCCAATCTGTCGTAAAATAAACTGTCGCCGGTAAGGGTTTTGGTATCCTGTTTATACAGGTTCTTTTTACCGAAGAAAGCCTGCTCGGTAATGGTGTTGTATAGGCCGTTCTCGGTATAAAGGGTATCTTTCTTCTGTTTGGTATCGTAAATATTGGTGGGGCCGTAGAAATAGGCAATGCGGCTGCCTGTGTTGTACCGCAGGGTGTCGGTTTTTATCAAAGCATCAGGTGTAACCAACACCACATTGAAGCGGAAATATGAATCGCGCGAGAACGCAAAGTAGTAGCCGTTTTTGCTGGTAAGCGTATTTTCTTTGTTGATGAGCTTCCCGCCGCCAGTGTACGTTCCTATCCGCGTCGCTGTGTTGTAAGTAAGATAATTGGTGGTAAGGATAGCGTCTTTATCAATCATCCTTACATTATCAGTAAGTATGGCTATTTTGGTATTACCGTTATAATTGAGTTTATCTGAGTAGATGTTCAGCGTATCTCCCTGGGTAATGTGTACATTGCCAAAGGCATCAAAAGCGTTTTCTTCGGCATAGAAGTAGCCGCTGTCTGATCGCATGGTAGAGTAATCCTGCGTAAAAACGCCTTGGTAAACCTTAATTACATCCTTACCGTTAAGTTTAACCAACTGGCTGTTTTTTTACGAAACCAGCTTAACAACAGATTTTTTTTTCTGTGCCGATACGGATAACGTTGCCAGTATAAGTAGAGTGCTAAGGATGTATTTTATCACGTTGCAAAATTAGTTTTTTGCGGGGCTTATTAAATTAATAATTTTGACCATGCTACCTGTTAAACGCTTTGTTGATTTTATTGAACAAAACGGGCTTTTAAAACCCATCGGCAAAGTGCTTGCAGCGGTAAGCGGTGGCATGGATTCTGTTTTAATGGCCCATCTGCTAAAGGCAGGGGGCTACCGGTTTGCCATAGCGCATTGCAATTTTATGTTGCGCGGCGCCGATGCTGATGCCGACCAGCAATTTACGCAACAACTGGCACATAAACTTGATGTGCCATTTTACACTACTAACTTTGAAACCAGCCAATATGCTGCCGAACAAAAGATCTCAATACAGATGGCAGCCCGTAACCTGCGCTATCAATGGTTTGAACAACTAAGGCAGCAACATGGTTTTGACGCCATTGCACTTGCCCACCATCAGAACGATACGATAGAAACTATATTGTTAAACCTCGCCCGTGGTACAGGTATCGCAGGCTTACATGGTATTTTGCCCCAAAACGGCTACCTGGTTCGCCCTTTACTGTTCCTTAACCGCGATGAGATACAGACCATTATTGCTGCAGAAGGTTTAACCTATGTAGAAGATGCCTCAAATGTATCGACCAAATATGCGCGGAATAAACTGCGCCATAAAGTAGTGCCGGTTTTAAAAGAATTGAACCCTAACCTTGAAGCGACATTTGAAAACAACCTGCGCAATTTTAGGGAACTGGAGCAGTTGTTAAATAACCAGGTAGACCAATTGGCCAACGATCTGCTTGTTACCCACGATGATAGCATCAGCCTTTCTATTGAGAAAATAAATCATCTTTCGCCAAAGCGCTTGCTGCTTTTTAAACTGTTGCAGCGTTTTGATTTTATTGAAACAACGATTGATGATCTGTTAACTGTGCTTGATAAACACCCCGGCCGCGTATTTGAAAGCCCGACCCATCGTTTAGTGGTCGACAGACAAGACCTTATCATCACCCCAAAAACTGATACTGATGTTGAGGAGCTTACATTAAAGGCAGAGGACAAAGAAGCTGAATGGAATGGATACCGGTTAAATATATTACATGATGATAGCCCGTTGATCATAAAAGATAATCCTTTAGCCGTTTCTGTTGATGCCGTTTTGTTGGTTTATCCTTTACGAATCCGCAGTTGGCAGCAGGGCGATACTTTTTATCCGTTAGGAATGAAGACAAGGCAAAAGCTGAGTGATTTTTTTATTCAACAGAAAGTGCCCTTGCATGCTAAAAAAAATATCCCGTTACTTGTTAATGGAAATGGCGACATTATGTGGATCGGCGGCTACCGGCCCAGCGACAAATACAAGGTTAGTGCTTCCACCAAAAAAGTTGCTATATTCGAATTGTTTAAATTATGAGTGATAAAGCCGTTTTTGTAGAAAAACAATACCTGGGCCGCGAGTGGATACCTATAACCATCAGGCTTGTATTAGCCCTGTTTTGCTTTGCTGCTTATTTTTTTACAGATGAACGCGAGCGCAACGGCGACCTGCTGGCTATAGTAGGTTTTGTTATCATTATCATTTCCATAATTATGGGGTTCCTGCTGCACTTTAGCACTAAGGTGGAAAATAAAAGCGTACTGTTGGACGGCTTATGGTCAACCCGTAGGGTAAAGATCGATTTGAATAGCATTGTTAAAGTAGAAAAGGGAACTTACAGCCGTTACCTTTTCAATAACCCCGTTTATAACCTGCACACCAAGGGCACCATCCGTTTTTATGCGGCAGGTAATGATGCCATCCATTTAACCGATCGGGACGGCCTGATCTACATTATCGGTTCGCAACATGCCAATGAATTTTTAAGGGCCATTAAGGCTGAGATGAAACCGGCATAAATGTTTTAATATTTCAAACGAAAGCAGCCTTAGAGCTGCTTTTTTGATTTAAGACGATACTGACAACGTTCAGTCAGTTGTATTTATTAATAACCAGGTGTTCACGGTTGTTCACGGTGTTCATGGCGTGAACGTGAACACCAAACCACCTGTCAGTCTGAGCTTGTCGAAGACCTATGCAAGCTGTGAGTGGTTCGACGGGCTCACCATGACACTAACGGACGCCGGTGTCAGTCTGAGCTTGTCGAAGACCTATGCAAGCTATGAGTGGTTCGACGGGCTCACCATGACACTAACGGACGCCGTTGTCAGTCTGAGCTTGTCGAAGACCTATGCAAGCTATGAGTGGTTCGATAGGCTCACCATGACAATATTAGTGCGATTTATAACTCGCAAGATCGGTGTAAATATTCCTGAATGAACTGCGTACCCCGAAAGTGATCATTCCGGTTTTGTCGTTAAACGCAGTGTTCTTTTCAGTACGATAAATGCCACCCAGTTCTAATCTTAGGTTATATTTAGGGTTAAGCAGATAGCTTACCTTGCCTTGTAAGTAAACCATGTTGGTGCTTAAACCCTGGCCAATAGTGTTGCCGTAGCGGGCAATAGGATTGGTATAACTTTGAAATATATCCTTACCATAGTTCAAGTTATTCATATCCAAACCGTAATGGCCATAGTCAATTTCTCCCATCAGATCAAAGCGATCAATAGAGTAGTTCAGTAAGCCCAACACTTCGCGGAAATTTGCACCCCATGGATGTGCCAATGGTTCGCTGTTGCCCGAGTAGTTTAAAATACTTGAACGCTCAGAGAAGGTGTAAGGGCGTACGGTATTGTGTTCAACCAGGTAATTAAGGTTTTTAATACCAAAAAGGTTTGCTCCTTTAAGACCTAATTGGTAGCCAAATTTGTTATTGCTGTAGCTTGGATTTTTGAAAAATTCTTTCGCAGTAAATTCGTCCAGTGAGAACTGCCCGTAAGCGGTAACGCCATCTGTGATCTTATACTTGGTGTTAAAACCAATCACAGCATTGTCTGGCGAACCATTAGCCGCCTCAACCGGGCGAAGGAAGATAACCGGGTTGATATAATTGAAATCGAAACCATGCTTATGGCCGTTATCATCAACATCACCCCAAATTACCGAATCAAAGAAGCCTATTGACAGGCGATTGTTTACATTCCAATCCAAATAATGGAATACACCCCATTTGCTGCGATCTATCCCTTGATCGCTGGTGCCCGCAGGATCTGCAAAACTGGCCCACATAGCCATATATTTTACATTGCCCAGGTTAGCCGTTAACCTCAGGAACGGATATGGCGATGCGTAATCAGACAACAGCAACGAGCGGTAACCATCACCGATAAAGGTTTTATCGCGGCCCGCAGTTATGTTGATATATTTATTTGGCTGGTATGATGCAACGGCAGTGATATAATCCCAACCGTAGGCGTTAGGTTTATTATTAAATGTACCGGCATAAGCCATGCCGGGCATAATGCCAACTTGCCTTACATAAGTGGAGATATAATCAGGTACCTCGGCGCGGTTTAGGTAACCGGTAATGTTATAGTAAAATTTGTCGCTAACGGTACCGCCAACTTGTAACCCAATAGAGCTTTGCCATAGATTTTGCTTTGTGGAAAAATCGCGGCCGATAACAAAGTCAGGTAACAGATCAGCATAAAACGTAGAATTGCTGCCTTTTACATCTATCTGATGTTCATTAAAAAGCTTGCGGGTAAGCGGGCTGTTTCCGCTGCTTGCCCCGTAATTCATAATAGAATCATAAGTGTGGCGCAGGAGCGAATCGCTGATGAAGTATGACTTTATGGCCGAGTGTATCCTGGTTTTAGTAGAATAGATATCGGCATCAAACTTTTGATAAAATTGGTAAGAATACGGTTGGTAAACCGCCTGAGAGTGCGCAACCCCTGCCGCAGCCAATAGTAAGCTGATGCTGATAAAAATTTTCTTCATGCCGGAAATGTCTATTCGAAATAGTTTAGAGTTTTAAAGCCACCCTTTTTCATGTGCTCATCTTTTTTTGCCAAATGAAGGTCAGACTGTACCATGTCGGTAACCAGGGCCTGCAAGTCATAGGTTGTTTCCCAGCCTAATTGCTTTTTAGCTTTTGATGGATCGCCGATCAACAGATCAACCTCGGTAGGGCGGAAGTATTTAGGATCTACACGAACGATGGTCTGGCCAAATTTCAATGCATCGGTATTTAAACCTAAAGATTCCACTTTCTCCTGGTCAATATCCACTATCACACCCTTCTCGTTCTCGTCCTTACCGCTAAATTCTATGTCGATACCCAGCTCAGCAAATGCCATTCTTATAAAATCTCGAACCGTTGTAGTGATGCCTGTGGCGATAACGTAATCCTGCGGTTTATCCTGCTGCAGCATCAGCCACATAGCTACGATATAATCTTTGGCGTGTCCCCAGTCGCGTTTGGCGTCAAGGTTACCCATATACAGGCAATCTTGCAGTCCCAAACTTATCTTGGCAACTGCACGGGTAATTTTACGGGTTACAAAAGTTTCCCCGCGGATTGGACTTTCGTGATTGAAAAGGATACCGTTACAAGCATACATGTCGTAGGCTTCACGATAATTCACGATGATCCAATAACCGTAAAGTTTGGCTACTGCATATGGCGATCGCGGGTAAAACGGTGTGGTCTCGCTTTGCGGAACGTGCTGCACCAAACCGTATAACTCTGATGTTGATGCCTGGTATAAACGCGTTTTTTTGGTAAGACCTAAAAGGCGGATAGCTTCCAGTATACGCAGTACGCCAATACCATCAGCATTTGCCGTGTACTCAGGTGATTCAAAGCTTACCTTAACATGGCTTTGTGCGCCAAGGTTATAGATCTCATCCGGCTGAATTTCCTGTATCAACCGGGTTAAGTTCATGGAATCGGTAAGGTCGCCGTAATGCAGAAAAAACTTGTTCCCGCTTACATGCTGATCGTGGTAAAGATGGTCTATCCTGTCGGTATTAAAAGACGAAGCACGGCGTTTAATGCCATGCACCTCATAACCTTTTTTTAATAAAAATTCTGCTAAATACGCGCCATCCTGACCGGTAATCCCTGTTATTAAAGCCTTTTTCATTCACAAACTTAATAAAGTGCAATATTATCAAATTAATTGTAAAAGCTTGTATAACCGGAAAGGTAGGCATGTGTTAAAGATGTTCTACAGCATCTTCAAGTTCGCGGTACCATTCTTCGCCGTATTTGCGGGTAAGCGGCCCTTTTAGAAACTCGTGTACGCGTACTTTCAATTCATCGCCAAAAGAACAGGCAGGGCTGCAAATATTCCAGCGGTCGTAGTTTAAAACATCAAATTCAGGGTAGGCTGTTATGCGAATAGGGTATAAGTGACAGGAGATTGGCTTTTGCCAGGTGATTTCGCCTGCTTCGTACGCTTTTTCGATAGCGCATTTGGTAATACCATTCTCCCAGGTTACATAAGCGCACTCTTTGTTGGTATCCACACATGGGGTAGTGTAATCGCCTTCAAAATCGGTAACGTGGGTGCCGGTGGCCTCAACGGTAGCAATGCCTTTGGCGGTCATGTAAGGTTTTACTTTGGGGTAGATACCTTTCAGTATATGCAACTCATCGTGGTTAAGCGGTGCGCCGGAGTCACCCTCGAGACAGCAAGCACCTTTGCACTTATTTAAATTGCACACAAAGTTATTTGATACCACTTCTTCATTCACCAGCACGCTGCCAACTTCTATCATCATATCTTATTATTTTTTTACAGGATTAAGCGGATATTTTAAGCCGCTTGCCTGTGTAAGATCCATTGTTAAACTCCCAACAATTATTTCCACATTAGCCTTTACGGGTATGCGGTTCTTATCGTCCGTGATCCACAAATATAGCTTACTGTTCTTTTTAAATATGCGGCCGGGTATAATCGCCGGGCTAAATTTTAAACAGTTAAAAGTACCCAGTCCGCATTTAGTTTGTTCTTTGCCCAGGTAAGTGATGGTAAGCGCATGAATACCATCTTCCAGGAAATACCGCAAAGTTAACACTTCGCCGATTTTTAGGCCGGTGATATCGATGTTGCGTGCATAATAATAGCACGATAAAAAATCAAACACATCGCCTTTGAATGGGAACTGACCCTTATCTGCCGTAATTATACTTTTTTCGTGATCAAACGTTACTTTATCAGAGTGGCGATACTTAGCTTCTTTTCTGTTCTCAGAATAATAATAAGGCAACAGCGTAACTGGGTCAATATAGCTATGGTATTCGTTTTTTACGTTGAACAGAAAATTAAAAGTGCCTACTGTTTTTGCCTGCGCATTGATATGCAGAGCCGGATGCCCGTCAAATTTCAAAGGACTATCCTCAACTTTAATAACAGTTTCGGCAGCACTTAAAAAGCCATAGCGTAGCTTGTAAGTGATCTGCTCGCCTGCCTTAAAGGCATTTTCTTTGTTTTTAGTGACTTGTTCCTGCGCCCATGCGCCCGCGGCACTGTATATGATCAGTAGAAAGGCGCTTAAAATTTTCTTCATTTACCGGGTATAGACGCAATTACCGTGCTACGGTTTAATCCCTTATTAGCCTCACCGAAATCCTCTCCAACGGAGAGGACTTAAGCTCTTTTTTGCCCTCTCTTTTGGAGAGTGAGGGTGAGGCTTTAATCCTTACGTTTATAGATGGGTACCGTTGAACAAGGCTCGCCAAACATCAAACTTTTAGCAACCGGCGTTAATTGTTGAGTAAGCTCAACGTAGGCAGATACTGGAACAGGCACATCGCCACAACCTTTAATTACGATGCGCTGGTTGCGGTATTGCTCAACATCAAGGCTTTTTACGGCTTTTACAAAAAGCACTGTCTCCAGTACATCAGCATTGCCAAAAACAACCTCTTTAGCGTAAGGCGCCATCTTGTTAGCCAATAGCATATACGCCCAGGCCGGTACAATAGCATCGGCAGTGCAGGTTACCGCAACATATTTATCCTGGTATTGTGCCCAGTCATGGTTTTTTACAAACTCGCGGAAATCTTTCTCTTTTAAAATAAGCCCATGGAAGAGGTTGTCTTTTATATCATAAACCACGCGTTCGCCTTCCACATAAAATTGCGCCGGGTCTAAAGTAACCAGACCGCTTTGTGCAACCTTATTGATGATATTTTCCTGTATTTCCATTACTTGATACCCTCTCTGTATAAATAAAAAATCCGGCAGAGCTATAACGCAGCTGCCGGATGTAAAATTACTTTAAATTTATGTTACAAAAACTTAGCTCTGTTATCTTTTACATTAGCCTTATCTTTCAGGGCATCAAGCACCGATCCCGGCGTGCGTTGTGCCAATGCCTGACCTAACTGTTGTTTCTCGCGAACGGTGTTAGTTAAGGCCGCAGGGTTAGCAAAGCTTTCTACAGTATAAACGTATACACCAGACAGGCCTTTAACCGGCGCCGACAATTTGTTGATCTGCGAACCGAAAATAGAACCTATTAATTTGTATTCTGCTGATGAACCAGGGATAACCGGGTTGGCAAATACGATATTTTGTACTGGCACTACTTTGCTGCCTGCTTTTTGAGCAACCTGATCTATTGTGGTTGCGCCGCTTAGTGCAGATTGTAATTTATCTGCCAGTTGCTTGCCTTTAACGTCAACTAAAACTGCCGGTGCAATTTGCTTTTTAACTGCATCTAACGGCAATACACCTTGCGGCTTGATGTTGCTTAAACGAGCAACAACATATTGATCGCCCACTGCAAAAACCTGATCGCTAACAGCGCCCTTATCAGCACCAAACGCCCATTTAACAACTGGGCGGGCATTATCAAGTCCCAATAAACTCGAGGCTACACCGGTCACATCTTCTGATGATTTAACCGTTAAACCTGCTTTTTTAGCTTCGGCCGCGAAGTTATCTGAATTAACAGTGCTCAAGAACTGCTGTGCTTTTGCATAAACGGCGTTCTGTGTTTCGCTGCTTGGGGCTAATGATTTATCAACGACAGCTACTTTAACCACTTTAGACGAACCTTTCTGGCTCTCGATCTGAAGAAGGTGTACACCGAATTGCGATTTCACCACTTTAATATCGCCTGCTTTGCCATCAAACGCTGCATCTTCAAATGCTGGGATCATAGCGCCGCGGCCAAAAGTGCCAAGGTCTCCGCCTTTTACAGCTGAGTTTTTATCTATCGAGAAGGTTTTAGCCAACTCGTCAAATGATCTGCCACCCTGAATCAGTTTTTTTAATGAGTCAGCTTTAGCAACTGCTTTATCAATACCACCTTCAGTAGCAGGGTTTAAAAGAATGTGACGAGCCTTTACTGAATCAGGGCCAACTTTAGAATCGATCAACTTTGCGATCTTGTATTTGCCACCCGCTAAGTAAGGGCCATAGATAGTGCCTTTTTCTGCAGAGAACATAATAGAATCAAGCTTCGGCTCTAACTGGCCTTTTTTAGCAAATACTAAAGGCGCTTTAGTTTCAGCATTTATCTGAACAAATAATGAGTCATTGGTGCTTGCTTTAAAAGAGGTTGCTAATTTATCAACCTGATCTTTAATAGCGGCGCTATCTTGTTTTGATGGAGCAGCGTTAAAGCTTACATAATCAAAACTGCGTGTTTCCTCAGGATTTTTGAATTGGCCTTTGTGCTCATTATAATACGTGCTGTAATCGTCGTCTGTTAACTTGATCTTAGCATCGGGGATAGAGGCATAATCCAATACAGTGTATTTGAAGTTAGCCAGTTTGTTTTTATCTGTGTAATCGTCCTGTGCTTCAAGCGAATTAACATATAGGCCATTGCTCACTAAGGCCATATATTTTTGCTGCCTTTTAGAGTCGATAACATTCTTTACGAATGCCCCCCATCTCTCAAATTCCGCCGCCGGAACTTTACCAGAGTTGATATAGGTAAGGAACTGGTTAAGTTTAGCCTTATCGAATTTGCCACTCTCGTCGGCAAATTGGCTTTGGATCTGCTGATCAGGATTGTTGCCGCTGATCATTGCGCTGGTTTCGGCATCACCCACAACAAGGCCTAATTTCTCTATCTCTTTTTTTAATAAGATGCCGGTAAGCAACTGGTTCCAGGTTGTATTTTGGATATAATCGGTAACCTGTGGGGTTAGCGGCTGGTTGTACTGTTGCCTAAACTGCTCAGTACTGATTTCAACCCTTTGATTAAATTCTTTATAATCGATTTTCTCACCATTAACTTCAGCAACGGTGGTTGCATCGCCCTTTAAGAACGAACTACCGGTGTGTATTACTTCACCGGCAACAAAAGCCAAAAGCGCTAATCCAATAACAACTGCGAGAATTTTTCCCATCCTGTCTCGCAGGTAACTCATGATACCCATACAACTATTCTATGTAATTTATATTTTCTTAAAAAGAGGCGCAAGATACAATTTTTACTAAACTTTTATTACACAAAAGTTTGCGTAATAATTTGAGTTTTATTGCGTAGGATCGCCGCTTACATGGATAACGGCGGTGGCGTTTTGGAATACCGGATTTTTAAGCCCAACGCTTTCAAAACTGGTTCCTGTCATCTGGTCGCCGGTAGGCTTGGTCATTAATACCTTTTGGTTAGAGAAAACCTTGTTTGTCTTGCGGTCCCAAAGCAATTCTTCCGATTCATACTTGGTACCTTCGTCATTGATGGCTACCACATTCTTCTTAAATTTTACCAATTGTTTGGCATCATAAAGATATCCGGTATCGGCAGTAACTGTGGCTTCGGGTTTAGGAGTGCCGTTAAAAAGGATAACCTTTACGCCTTTAGGCATGTATTTGTAAGCCAGCGAATCATTGGTGGCGTATTCGTAAAGTAGTGGGGTAAGTACCCGCGCCTTTAACTTGGCCGAATCGTTGAATATCATATCAACGCCTGTAGTGCGCTGTATCGGTTTTGTTGCGTCGGCAGCAGCAATCGCCCTTACTTTGTTGAGGTCGTTCTCACACGCACCAAGCAATACGCCGATGCATAGCACCGGCGCATAAAGTAAATATTGTCTAAACCCGCTTTGCATCAGGTAAAATTAATCAAACTTGTATTTCTGGAACCACCTGTCGTTAAGGGTGAAAGAAAGGTGCAGGTTAATATAATTTTCTTTTATCAACCCGTTTACCAAAGTACCACGTTTACCAAGCTCGGCACCGATGTTTATTTTATAGAAACTGCTATTATTAGCCCTTAATGGCAGGCCTAAGCCTGCTGTTATTGCATAACGCTTAATATCGGTGTTGTTGATGTTTAAATATGTTTTATCATAAATAAAACCCAAACGGTAATCTACTGCTGCAAAATAGTTATTAAGCGAGTTGGAATTTGGAGTGATCTGGCCACCAACATTAATGGTGCGGCTATCCTGTAATCCTTTATTTGTACCTGCAACGGTTAGTTTAGACCAATTGCTCATGGTGTAATCTGCACCTATCAAATATTTCCCGTCATACTGGTACGATACGCCGAAACGGTTAATATTAGGTAGTTTTATTTTGGCAGATGCCTGTTGGTTGTTCACCGCGGTATCTGTAGCAACACCCTCGTCGCCATCAGTATTGCGGAAATAACTGCTTACGATATAGCTGCGCTGGCTATTAAGATTGGTACTTGCCGCAGCCGAGTAACCGAAAGTTAAGTGTTTGCGGGCCGAAAAATCAAATGAATACTGTACACCGTATTCATAATTCCACCCTTTTATACTGTTACTTTCCTCAATACGAGAGTTGTGTACACTTGCGAGGTTTGGTATCTCTGTAGATTGCGTTTCTTTAAGGTTACCAAATATATATGCAGCATTTGCACCTATTGATAAGTGCCTGCCAATCATAAAACCATAACCTACATGGAAACGGGTAAGGCCACCATCGCCACCATAAATGTAATTAACGGCATTGGTATCTGCTGCGGTACCACTGCCCAGATTTGGAGCGGTAGTCCTGTAGCTGTACCCCAGTTCGCTATATGGCATTAAACCAAAACTAAGGGCAGATGATTTACTTACCGGTATAGCAAATGCAACATGGTTTAACCTGAAGTTAGAGTTGGTTTGTGATGCAACACCGCTTTTTTGTAACGTATTAAAACTGCCGTATACACCTATATCAATAGTAGTTAAATTGATGCTGGCGTATGATGCTGGGTTAAGCATATTTATATTGTTAAACCCGTTGATGCGGTTAGTAGCAACGCCTATGCCGCCCATGGCAATGTTTTGTGGCAGTAACGCAGGGTTAATATCACCTAATCCATAACGTGAGTACGGAGAACTGGTAGTGGCAGTACTTTGCGCTTTTACGCTAAGTGTTGCGGTGCTAAGTAAAAATAATGCCGGTAATAACCTTAAATATTTAGTCATTGTGCTTCTGTATCGCTGCGTTTAATCCTTTAAGAACCAGGTAAGGCTCAATTTTAATATAGGGGGCAAAGATGCTATTTTTCAATAGAGTATCAAAAAAAATACTGTCGCCCCCGTGCAGTATTATGTTGTACCCGGCACCCTGTTTTACATACTCAGATATGAAGCCTTGCAGTTCATATTTTATTCCATTTTGCACCCCCGACTGTATGGCCGAGGCGGTATCATCGCCGTACCCGGCACCAAAGTTTTCATCGGCATTTAGCAAGGGTAAGGCTGCGGTAAAATGGTTAACCGCTTTATAACGCATATTTAAGCCCGGTGATATACTGCCGCCAAAATAATTTGCGCCGGTATCAACAAAATCATAAGTAATGCAGGTGCCCCCGCCTATAATAATGTTGTTTTGTGTGGGATATAAATGATGCGCCCCAATTACTGCTGCCCATCTGTCGGCACCCAGGGTTTGCGGTGTTTTATAGTGATTATTTATACCTGCTTTCACCAAGCCATTAAACTGTATTACTTTAAATTTATCGGCAAGCAGGGTTTGCCAGGCTTCATGATTTTGCTTTACTGATGATATGATTACCTGAGAGAGATCGTATTTTCTGGTGATCTCTTCAACATCGCCCACCTTAACCTGTTCATATTGTTTAGCCTCTATCAGATCGTTATTCTTAAAAACGGCAATCTTGGCTAAGGTGTTACCAATATCAACAGCCAGGTTAAACATTAAGCGTTTGACAATGATAGTATTGATTCAAATATGGCTATGCCATCCTCGTTACCTACCAAACCTTCGGCAGCACGCTCCGGGTGCGGCATAAAGCCAAACACGTTACGGCCCTTGTTTGTAACACCTGCAATGTTTTCTAATGAGCCATTAGGGTTACTTTCATCAGTAATGTTACCGGCCACGTCGCAATAGCGGAACAACACCTGGTCGTTATCATTAATGCTTTTTAATACATCAGCATCGGCAAAGTAGTTGCCCTCGCCATGTGCCAAAGGTATTTTAAGCGCACGTTGCGGATCGATACCACGGGTAACCATTGAGTTTTGGGTTTGCGCTTTCAAGTAAATATTGCGGCAAACAAACTTGCGGTTTTTGTTATGCAATAATGCTCCCGGTACCAAACCAGCTTCGGCCAGGATCTGGAAACCGTTGCAGATACCCAACACTTTGCCACCTTTGGCAGCAAACTGGATAACCTCTTGCATAATAGGAGAAAACCTTGCAATAGCGCCTGAGCGCAGATAATCGCCGAAAGAGAAACCACCGGGTAATACAATAAAATCAGCACCCTGCAGATCATGGTCTTTATGCCATAAACGCACGACTTGCTGACCCATTACATTTTGAAGAACGTGGATGATATCTTCATCACAATTTGAACCCGGGAAAATTACTACGCCAAATTTCATGCTACAAAGCTAACATAACCGCTGAAATTTGTACGAATGTATTAGTTAAAAAGTGTTAAACTGGAAGTATATGATACTGATAAGCAGTAGTAAATAGAGGCTTTCGTAAAACCATTTGCGGGTTGCGTAAGCAAAATAATATGCCATAAACACAGCCACAGGCACGGCGCAAAGTATAAAATGCATTAAGCTGAACCTGCTTTTTACGTAGAACGATAAACCGCCGATAACAAACATAACCAGCAGCAATTGAAATGATTTGCGTACCTGTACGTAGCTTTTATAATAATTTTTCTGGAAGTAAAACAAGAACAAGCCGATGATGACAATAACGGGCACAAGTACCAGGTAGTTAAGATATTTAATATTGATACTATTAGGGAACTAGGTGCCGAGCGGTGCCCAGATCTGATAAAAACTGCTTAAATGGTTGGTTAAATAATAAAACACGGCAAAGAAGAAAAATACCGTAACATAACCCAAAACGCCTGAGATCCACTCGCGCCAGTTGAATGGTTTAAATATCATGAGGCCTAACCATATGCTAAGAAAAAGATATACGTATGGCAAGTAAATGATAGAGCCCAAAGCTACTATCATCCCCAGGTCATATGCGGTTGATTTGGCATCGTCGCCTTTGTAGAAGCTGAAAAGTTTGAACAGCATCCAAATTAAAAGGAAATTACAAAGCAGAGGTGCACTCAATATTAAGAACTGCGGAAAAAGGGCAGTCACCGTAACATACATTAATGAAGGTAAAAAGGTAGACCTGCCCAACAGGTTATATTTATTTACCAGGTAATTTAAAAGGATGGCCTGCCCAAGAACAAGTAACCCCGCCAGGAAAACGTTTTCAAAAGGAGAAAGCGCATACTCGTAACCAACCGGTAATAATAAACGGGCAAACGGCTCAACAAAAACAAATTGCAGTTTATCAGGAGCTTCGGCTATATAACCGATACGGAGTACAAACACCAGGATAGCCAGCCAAAGGATATTAAGTGGATTGAAGGCCTTAAAAAGATTGATCATAGCTTTCCCTGAGGGGGTAAAATTAGCAGAAAATTATAGTGTAAGAAAACTTAGTTGTTGACGAGTTTATCCAAAACCTTTTGAGCTCAGTAATTAAGATAAGCTAATTATTCCAATGATATATACGGGAGCGGCTTTTAAAATACGATCTTCATATGAATAGGAGTGTTGGATAATTAATAGAGTACATTATCGTTTCTGCGTAATATTAGTTTACAGGCAGGATGCACGTACTTGCTTTTTCCCTATTTTTGTAACATGATTGATTTGCCAGTAGTACCAGCAAACCCGCCGCAACGTAAGCCGGATTGGTTGAGAGTGAAACTTCCGGTAGGAAAAGAGTATGCGCACGTTCGTGGTTTGGTTGATGAGCATAAGCTGCACACCATCTGTGAAAGCGGCAATTGCCCAAACATGGGCGAGTGCTGGGGTGCCGGTACAGCAACTTTCATGATATTGGGTAACATCTGTACCCGTTCGTGTTCATTCTGTGCGGTAGCTACCGGCAGGCCTTTGGCTGTTGATACCAATGAACCTGAGCGCGTAGCCAATTCGGTGAAACTGATGCAGGTTAAACATTGTGTTATCACTTCGGTTGACCGCGACGACCTTAAAGATGGCGGCTCTATCATCTGGGCCGAAACCATCAACGCTATCCGCCGCGAAAGCCCGGATACAACATTAGAAACTTTATTGCCCGATTTTCGCGGCATTTGGGACAACCTTGACCGCGTTATTGCCGTTCGCCCCGAAGTAGTATCGCACAATCTTGAAACCGTGCGCCGCTTAACCCGCGAAGTACGTATACAAGCAAAATACGACCGCAGTTTAGAAGCTTTACGCAGGATCTCGGACGCAGGCCTTCGTACTAAATCAGGCATCATGCTTGGCCTTGGTGAGCGCGAAGAAGATGTGCTTGAAGCTATGGACGATCTATTGGATGCAGGCGTACATATACTTACACTTGGCCAGTACCTGCAACCTACCCGCAACCACCATCCGGTTATTGACTGGATACATCCGGATCAGTTTGCATCATACAAACAATGGGGACTTAAAAAAGGATTTAAATACGTAGAAAGCGGTCCGCTTGTGCGTTCTTCTTATCACGCAGAAAAACATTTGTTTGACATGTGATATTTCCTTTCTATCTTACAACAATTTGAGCCCCAAACGTAAAATATCATTATCAGAAGAAAACCTGATACAGGCACTGCGCAACCGCGAGAAAATTGCTGTTGAGGCGCTGTACGATATGTATTCGGCATCATTATATGGTGTCATCATACGTATTGTTACAGAGGAAGCGGCGGCTGAGGATATTTTGCAGGAAACTTTTGTGAAAATCTGGCACTCATTCGCGAGCTATAGTGCAGATAAAGGGAGATTATTTACCTGGATGGTAAACATTGCACGCAATTTGGCCATCGATAAAGTAAGATCTAAAGATTTTAAGAACCAGGGCAAAAACCAAGAGCTGGAAAATAACGTAACTTTCATTGACGAACAAAGGAATACTGTTTACAATCCTGAATTGTTAGGCATCAGAGACCTTGTGAAAACTTTAAAACCTGAGCAAAAGGCAATTCTCGACCTGGTTTATTTTAAAGGTTACACCCATGTAGAAGCAGCAGAAGAGCTGGACGTTCCGCTGGGTACCATTAAAACAAGATTGAGGATGGCTATACAACAGCTCAGAAAACATTTTAATGAATAGTGAAAGACGTTAAGGCATATATTGAATCGGGGATACTGGAACTTTACGTTCTGGGTGATCTAAATCCGGAAGAAAGGCTGGAAGTAGAGAAGACTGCCCTGGAATATCCTGCCGTGAAAGCAGAACTTGCCGAAATTGAAAAAACAATGGAGTTGTTTGCTGAAGAGCACGCCATTGAACCATCAGAACAATTAAGAGGCAAAATTATAAACAGCACGTTAGTTAACCTTGGCGACGACCGCATATTTACCAAACAACGCAAGCATAGCGACGAAGAGGAGTACGAAGACGATAAGGTGATAACCATGCCTAAACGTACTCAATTCTATAAATATGCTTTTGCAGCTTGCTTAACTTTATTACTTATCAGCATTTACGGAATGGTAAACCTGTATAGCCAACTACAGGAATCAAACACTCAACTGGCCACCCTGCAGGCCGATAAAACTAAATTTGCCAACCAGGTTAATTTAAAGGACGAGCAGCTAAGCTTATATCGCGATACAAACTTCCGTATTGTGCGGTTAAAAGGTTTGCCTAAAACACCTGCCGCTTCTATGGTACTGGCATGGAACCCATCAACAAAAAAAGTAATGGTTGATATGCAATCGATGAAACTTCCAAAAACAGATACTAAACATGAGTATCAACTTTGGGCATTGGTTAAAGGTAAACCGGTGGATATGGGCGTGTTTGATAACGCAGCTGTAGATAGCGCAATTGTTAAAGAGATGAAAAACATTGCATCAGCCCAAGGCTTTGCCGTAACACTTGAACCTAAAGGCGGTAGCGTAAATCCAACTTTAGATCAAATGGTTGTGATAGGACAATTTTAATATATAAGTACTTATAATAATATTGTTTAAGGCCCAATTTGCATTGCAAATTGGGCCTTAAATGTTAAATTTTTGTTAAAAAAGGCATTTATTATAAAACAATTAAATATTTCGCGTTGTTAACTGTAACGAATGACCGCGTAGCGCGTCATATCATTATTAGTTAGAAGTATGTAGTTCTTTATAAGATCAGTTAATAGTTTAAAAAGCGAATGTCTATACTTGCATTCGCTTTTTTTATGCATTTAATTTCGCCATTGTGGTCGGCAATTGCTTTATCACATTTTGCGGTAAAACCACATGCATGCGGTTAGGGAGCGCCAATTCATCCCCGGCCTTTCCGTGAATATAAACCCCCAATAAACAAGCTTCTTCCGGAGAATATTTTTGAGCCAGTAAACTTGTTATCACTCCTGTTAGCACATCACCCATACCACCTCTTGCCATAGCAGGATTACCTGTAGAGTTAAAATATAGCTTTTCATCCGGCGTAGCCGTAATAGTATAATCGTTTTTGAGCACAATATAGACGTTTAACTCTTTAGCTTTTGCCTTAGCTGTTTGGATACGTTGCCACCAGTTGTCATGTTCGCCAAACAGGCGGTCAAACTCTTTCATGTGCGGGGTTAAGATACTCCCTTCGGGTAATTCAGTTAAGAGCTGTTGATTTTCGCCTAATACATTTAACGCGTCGGCATCGATAACGATTGGCTTTTTATAGTTTTCTAAAATGGCATTCAAGAGTTGTAACGTATCGGTGCTTTTACCCAGGCCGGGGCCAACGCCAATAGCGGCAAACTTATCCCACGGAATATCGGGCGTTTCCTCTTCTTTACGAATGATAGCCATAACCTCGGGCATGGAGCAATTAAGTGCCATTAATCCGCTTTGCGGGATGCAGGCTGTTGTTAGCCCTGCTCCGGTGTTTGCGCAAGCCGATGAAGCCAACAGCGCAGCGCCCATAGTTTCATCTTTTCCTGCAATGATGAGTGCATGACCATAAGTCCCTTTATTGCTAAAGCGTTTGCGGGACTTTGAAATCTTGCGAATATCCGTTTCTTCCACAAAGTAGTAAGGCGTATCAACGGATTGGATAAATTCCTCGTTCAATCCAATTTTTACTATTTCGCAGCAATTGATATATGGCCCGGATTCGGGCAGCAGGAAATTAACTTTGGGCTGCTGAAAGGTAATAGTGATATCGCTTTTTAAGATCGCTGCATCTTTCGGAATCTCGCCATCGGTGTAAAAACCGGTGGGCACATCTACGGCAACTATTGTTTTATCTAAGTTATTCAGGTAATTGATAAGGTTTTTATAATCACCTTCAAGTGGCTTATTTAAGCCACTGCCAAGCATGGCATCTATGATGATATCAGCATTCTCCTCAAACTTGGTTTCGCTTGCTTTAATTTCTGTTACCGGGATAGCGGTTTGTGTAAGCCGCTCAAGGTTGGCATTAAAATCATCACTGGCTTTATCAGAAAAGAGGGTGATTTTTACTTGCAGCTTTTTGTAACCATGGTCGGTAAGGATGCGGGCAATAGCCAGTCCATCACCGCCGTTGTTGCCGGTGCCACAGTAAACCGCTATGCTTTGTTTTTTATCCTGGAAGTGGTTGATGAACCAACCCACAAAAGCCTTTGAAGCACGTTCCATCAAGTTAATAGAGCTTATTGGCTCATGAGCTATGGTGTAAGCATCCGCTTCGCGGATCTGTTTGGCAGTAAGTAATGGCAGCATATACACCTAAGTTAGGATTTGCGCTTTTGTTTTTAAACAGGTCGTCATAAATAAAACAATATTAAGAGTGTAACACTTAGAGATATTTTCAATGGGTAAAAATACTCTCAATAATTATTTATTGTTTTACAATAAATAATTATCAT